>JBPEXS010000143.1:0-11294 GCA_052031325.1 Thalassolituus sp.
ATGACGCCGGAAGCCCTGCGCATTAAATTGCGCGAGGCCACCTACGCACTGGCTCCGGAATAAGCGCTATCAGTCTTTCAGGCTGTTGGCCGACGTTGAAAGAGACTCCAGCTCCTGCTGCAGACTGACGATGGTGGTGGCGATTTCAGATGTAGCTCCAAATGCCCCTTCGATCGCCGAGCGTATTGATTCGAAGCGGTTGGTCATCTGCTCATTCAGGTCACGCTGCTGCTCGCTGTCACTGGCCAGATTAAGCAGAAATTTAGCGACATCATTGCTACTGATCACGGCGCTCTGCAAGGCCTCATCGGCTTTGTCGGCATTTTCTTTACCCTGTTTCATCAGGCTGGTTGCCTGATTCATGGCATTCATCGCATCCTGAGTCACTGACACAATACTGCCGACCTGAGAGCTGATTTCTCCGGTTGAATTGTGGGTGCGCTCTGCCAGGCCCCGTACTTCATCGGCCACCACGGCAAAGCCACGTCCGTGTTCACCGGCACGGGCGGCTTCGATCGCAGCATTCAGTGCCAACAGATTAGTCTGCTCGGCCACCGACTGAATCACTTCGACGATGCTGGTAATTTCTTCACTGCGGCGGGTCAGCTCTTCGATTTTAGCGGCAGCACCGGCAAGCATAGATGCGACTTCAGACATATCTTTGTTGGTACGGGACATAACCGCACCCGTCTCGGCCACCCGGGAGCCCACCTGTTCAGCATCTGCAGCGACTTTAACTGACCGCCCGGAGTTCTCACCAATTTTCTGTTTCAGCGTTTCCATACTGTCAAACAGCGTATTGGCGTGTTGCGACTGGTCTTTCATGCTGTTGGCAGTATGACGGGCTTTTTCGGATATCTCCGTACTGTCCTGATTCACCTTTACCAGCGAGTGGCTGAGATTTTTTAAGAGCTCACCTACACGGTTGGCCGCCGCTTCCGCCCGCGTCCGCTCTACCTGCAATTCCTCAAAGCTGGCGGATTTACTGACTTCAATAATGATCGCCAGCAGACCCGTCGCGAACGTTGCCAGAATGGCCGCCGCCGTCAATAATGCGTAGTGCTGATCAGCTGGCATACCCAGAGTTTTATCCGGATGTACCGCCGCAAGCAGGCCCAGTGCCGCAATGGTCAACAGAGTCCACATTGCCCCCTGCCATTTGCCGTTCATCAGTACGGACGTCAGCGGCATCACCATGAATCCGGGCAGGATGTAGGTCTCTACTCCACCATCAATCCAACCGACCCAGGTCAGATAAGTCAGGAAACCGAAGCTTTCAAGGCTGCCGCATAACAGAATATTTCCAGTGCTCTTGAGAAGAACGAGCACAATCAGACCAACGGCAAGGAAATAAAGGTGTGGTGCCTGCCCGTTCTCAATGCCGAGCGCAATCTGCACTGCCCAGAAGGTCAGGCCCGCCAGAATGGTCAGAAATGCTGCACCTGTGATTACCCGGAATTTCAGCAGAAGTTCAGGATCTTGCGGTTTGGGATTGGGAGAGAAAGCGTCCAGCAGGGCAAGCATAGGAAATACCTGTGAAGTACATGGGTAATTTCAGTTTAGACAAGAGCGCTGGAAATACAGGAACGCAGCATACGAAGAAATGCTGAAAATTGTGTTTTTGCGTGTTTATTCTGTGAGCAGTGACCGCACAGGTGCATAGCTACGGCGGTGAACCGGACAAGGGCCAAGAGTCCTCAGGGCCTCCAGATGGGCTTTGGTGCCATAGCCTTTGTGGCGTGCAAAGCCATAACCTGGATAGCGGGCATCCAGTTCCAGCATCTCGCGGTCGCGCTGTACTTTCGCCAGAACGGATGCCGCAGCGATGGAGGAAACCAGGGCATCACCTTTCACCACAGCCGTGGCCTGAATCTGCAGGTCAGGCAGGCGATTGCCATCAATGAGTGCGTGCTCACATTGCCCCTTCAGTCCTTCCACTGCACGGGTCATAGCCAGCATACGGGCTTTGAGTATATTGATGCGGTCGATTTCTTCGACGGTAGCGCGGGCGATGGCAAAACCCAGCGCCTGCTCACGGATCACATCAAACAGGTACTCGCGTTTTTTCTCAGAGAGTTTTTTAGAATCGGTAAGACCCGGAATCGGTTTCTCCGGGTCAAGAATAACGGCGGCGGCCAGAACATCGCCACACAGAGGTCCCGCGCCGGCTTCATCCACGCCACAGTAGATAATGTCATCATCGAGCAGACGCTGTTCTGCGGGAATCCGCTCTTTCATGACGCTGGTTTATTCAGCAGTTCGGCAATCGCATCCGCAGCTTCTTCATCGGCGTTGCGCTTCATCTGACGATGAATAAAACCAAAGGTCTGCTGCAACTGACTGACGGTATCTTTGTCATCCAGGCGTTGCAGAATCGCACTGGTGAGATTGTTGACCGTGGCTTTGTCCTGAATCAGCTCAGGCACGACTTCACGCCCTGCCAGCAGGTTAGGCAGAGAAATAAATTCCTGTGTCACCAGACGCTTCATGATGGCAAAGGTCAGTGGCGCGAGAATATAACTCACCACCATAGGTCGTTTAAGCAGCATCGCCTCCAAAGTGGCGGTGCCTGAAGCCAGCAGAATCACATCCGAGGCCGCCATGCAGGTCTGTGACTGACCAAGCACGATGGTGACTGGCAAGTCGGCGTAATCCTTCATGACCTCTTCCATCTGCTGGCGACGTTCTACACTGGCGGCGGGAATCACAAACTGCAAATCCGGCTTGTGCCTCAGCAGTTCGCGGGCGGTATCCAGAAACAGATGGCCAAGCTTGCTGACTTCGCTGCTGCGGCTGCCCGGCATCAGGCAGACCAGAGGGTTATCTGCTTTCAGTCCCAGCTTGTCCCTGGCCGGCTTCTTCGGGGTTTCCAGTGGAATGCTATCCGCAAGATGATGCCCGACCAGATGAACGGGCACACTGTGGTTCTCGTAGAAGCGGGCTTCAAACGGAAACAGTGTCAGCATCAGATCAACGGCTTTTTCAATCTTGAACACCCGCTTCTGACGCCACGCCCAGACGGACGGGCTGACGTAATGAACGGTTTTAATCCCACTCTGACGCAGTTTCTGCTCGAGGGTGAGATTGAAATCCGGCGCGTCGATGCCGATAAAGACATCCGGAGGATCACGGCGCCAGCGTTTAATCAGATCACGGCGGACCTTGAGCAGCTCAAACAGACGGCCCAGAACTTCGACCAGCCCCATTACCGCAAGACGTTCCATCGGCACAAAGCTGACCATACCCTGCGCCTGCATTAACGGACCACCGATGCCTTCAAAGGTGGCATCGGGGTAGCGTTTTTTCAGAGAGCGGATCAAGCCCGCACCCAGCATATCGCCCGAGGTCTCCCCAGCTACCAGCGCAATACGCATATCAGCGGATAATGCCGCGTGAAGCTGCTTTGATGCTCTCGATGAGAACGCTGAGGGTACCTTCAGGATCTGCCTGCTGTTCCAGCACGTCGAGTGCTTCGGCCAGGGTCAGGCTCTGACGATAGAGAGTTTTATAGGCGTTGCGCAGCGCTTTAATACTGTCAGCGGAGAAGCCCCGACGCTTGAGGCCTTCGCTGTTCATACCATGCGGTGTCGCCGGGTAGCCCTGAGCCATGACGTAGGCAGGAATATCTTTCAATACGACGGTACCGGCACCACACATAGCATGAGCACCGATCTGGCAGAACTGATGCACCTGAGTTGAACCACCCAGAATGGCGTAGTCACCCACTTTCACATGACCCGCCATGTTGGTGTCGTTGGCGAAAATACCGTTGTCGCCGATCACACAGTCATGCGCCACATGCACATTGACCATAAACAGGTTATTGCTGCCGACGATGGTAGTGCCCTGATCCTGAGTAGTTCCACGATGGAAGGTACAGGCCTCACGGATCACGTTATTGTCACCAATCACCAGGGTGGTGGGTTCACCGGCGTATTTCTTGTCCTGGCATTCTTCACCGATGCTGGCGAACTGAAACACCCGGTTATTCTTGCCGATAGTGGTTGGGCCACGCACGACAACATGAGGGCCAATGACTGTTCCCTCACCAATTTCCACATCAGCACCGATGATGCTGAAGGGGCCGATCTCTACGGATTCAGCAATGCGGGCTGACGGGTCAACAATCGCACTGGGGTGAATCATAACGTCTCCTGTTGTTTCAATACGCAGGTAATATCCGCACTGCAGACCAGTTCATCATTCACCAGAGCCTGGCATTCGGCTTTCCAGAAGCCACGGCGGTTGCTGATGTGACGGGCTTTCAGTATCAACTGATCACCCGGCGTGACCATGCGCTTGTAACGCACATTGTCAGCACAGGCGAGATAAAAGGCCTTATTTTCTGTCCAGGCTTCGCCCTGCATTTTTACCCAGAGGTAACCCGAAGCCTGCGCAAGGGCCTCCAGCGTCAGTACACCCGGCATGACCGGATTACCCGGAAAATGGCCATTAAAAAAATTCTCGTTGGCAGTGACATTTTTCAAGGCAGTCACGCAGGGGCCTTCCTCATGTTCAAGGTCAAGGCAGATGACCCGATCAAGCAGCAGGAAGGGATATCGATGCGGCAGTACTTTCTGTATGCCACTGAAATCATCGCTCAGCATGGTTCAGTCGTTCTCATCACGTTCTGAGTCAGTTGCCTGACTGCGTTTTTCAAGGTCCGTCACACGTCGCGCCAGACTGTCCAGCTGGCGGAACCGGGTTGCCGATTTACGCCATTCTTTAATGGGCATCTGCGCGGTACCGGTTGCGTAACCACCCGGCTCACGGATGGATTTACTGATGACGCTCTTCGGTGCGACGTAGACGCCATCGCAGATCTCCAGATGACCCGCAAGACCTGAGTTACCGGCAAGCGTGCAGTGCTTACCGATACGGGTGCTGCCCGCTACGCCGGCCTGCGCCGCTGCGGCAGAGCCTTCACCCAGCTCGACGTTATGGGCAATCTGGATCAGGTTATCAAGGATCACGTTATCGCCAATCAGGGTATCGTCCAGAGCGCCACGATCGATGCAGGTATTAGCGCCGATTTCGACATCATTGCCGATACGCACACTACCCAGCTGGGCAATTTTTTCCCAACGTCCCTGGTGCGGGGCAAAGCCAAAACCATCCGCACCAATCACCGCACCCGAATGAATCCGCACACGGTCACCCAGAATGACGTCATGGTACAGAGTGACGTTGGCGTTGAGATGACAATCGTCACCCAGCACGCAACCATCTCCGACCACGGTACCAGCACCGATTTCACAACCGGTACCCAGAACAACACCTTCACCGATCACCGCATTGGCCGCGATACGGCAGCCATCACCGAGCGTCGCCGATGCCGCCACGACTGCGGATGGGTGAACACCCGTCGGCGTAACCGGACGGTTATCGAAAATCCGGGTAACCCGGGCAAATGCAAGATAAGGGTCGCTGACCACCAGAGCCTGCCCGGAGAACCCTTCAGCCGCATCAGAACGCAGGATCACGGCACCTGCCGCTGTGTCGGCCAGTTGGTCGCGATACGAAGGATTCGCAAGAAATGAAACGTCACCGGCGTCGGCACCCTTGAGGGTGGCGACGCCGGTAATCAGATGGTCGCCGTTCCCGCGCAATTCTGCATCAAGAACGCTCGCCAGTTCAGCCAGTGTCATCGGCATGGCAGTGAAGCCCTTATTTACCGGAGTTCAGCCTTTCGATCAGCAGTTTAGTGATGTCCGCTTTTGGCGAAGTAAATATCACCGCCTGAGCGTTTACGACCAGGTCGTAACCTTTTTCATCGATGATCTTTTTCAGAATTTTTTCCAGTTCCGGCAGCTGCTGGTTGAGGAATTCACGCTTCCACGCATCTTCCTGCTTTTTCAGTTTACCCACATAAAACTGGTACTCCTGGCCTTTCTGCTGCATTTCGTTAGACAGCGTACGACGCTGATCAGCGCTCATGATGTCGCCTTCTTTTTCCAGGCGCTCACGGCTGGCCATCAGTTCTTTTTCGAGGCCTTTCAGCTTGTCGATATCCGCTTTATTGCTCTGTTCAAAGGCTTTCACACCGCTCTGAGCAGCGTCTGACATAAACAGAGCACGCTCCATATCTACCACAGCGACTTTCAGGTCGGCAGCAGATACGGTGTTAAAGGCAAAAAGTGCACTAAGAATCAGGAACCAACGCATTGTGTTCTCCTTATTTTTTTAAGAATGTGATCAGAATACCTGACCAAGTGTGAATTCAAATCCTTCGGTCCTGTCACCCGACTGATTGTTCAACGGGAAAGAGTAAATAAAGGTCAGAGGCCCGATTGCCGTAATCCAGGTCAGACCCAGACCCGTACTGTAGCGGAACTCATCCAATTGTATACCTTCCTGACAGTAGGGATGCTGAGTGAAGCCCGGCACATCCGGGTCTGACGGGCGGTAACATTCATTGGTAAAGGCATTACCCATATCCAGGAAAGCGACCGTACGTACTGAACTGCGATCCTGCACAAATGGCGTCGGGAAGATCAGCTCCAGGCTGTTTTCGATCAGTATATTACCGCCCAGCGAACGCTCACGCTCAAGGAAGTAAGGCGCGGTATTCACTGACCCATTACTGCCCGTACTGTACGTTGGAACGTAATCATTCGGGTTAGAGACCGCCGTGGCACCACCGTCTACATCGCTGATATAGATGACTGCCGGGGCACTGCTGTCGGTCAGAATACGACCCAACTCATCTGTCTCAAACTGAATGTTGCCATCGGCATCGGTGTTGGCGAGATCCACAACGGCGTATTCAGGTAAGCCTTTCACGCCCAGGCTGTTGGTCTGATATCCACGTACAGAGCCAATGCCACCGGCACGGAAATTCTTGAAGAATGGCAGACGGTCGATGTCACCATAACCATCACCATAACCCAGATCGGTACGCAGGCGGATGGACCACTCATCGAAGATCGGGAAGTAGTAGTTCGAGGTGTAGAAGGCCTTGTAGTAGGTCAGATCACTGGCCGGAATCGAGGCCGTCAGATTGGTTCTGTGCTCCATACCGGCGGTCGGGAACAGACCACGGTTCAGCGATGAGTAACGCCAGGTGATACCCGCCGTGAATTCGTCGTACTGGTCGCCTTCCGTTTCAACAAAGTCGGTAATTTCAGCCGGTACGGTCGAACCCAGGAACATCTCTGTATCGGACATACCGAAGGTAAACGACAGGCGCGCCCGGCGTGAAATCGGATAACCGAAGGTTACGTTACCGCCATAGGTGTTGGTCTGGTAATCACTCACTGTGCTCAGGCGTTCGAAGTCGGTTTCACGGTAATAAAAATTGAAACCGCGGCTGACGCCATCAATGGTGTAATACGGGTTCAGATACGACAGGTCGTAGGATTTGGTGGTGCTGGTGCGCTGCACACTGACCGACATGCGGTTACCGCTGCCAGCAAAGTTATTCTGGCTGACGCTGGCACCCAGAATGGTCCCCGACCCTGCGGCGTAACCGATGTTGAAGTTGAGCGAGCCACTGAGCTGTTCTTCAACGGTGTAATCCACATCAATCAGATCGTCTGAGCCCGGAACCAGCGGCGTCTCGACGTTGACGGTCTTGAAGAAGCCCAGCTGATTCAGACGGTTCTTACCGGCTTCGATTTTATCGGTAGAGGCCCAGCCGCCTTCCATCTGGATCATTTCACGGCGCAGGACTTCATCCAGGGTGTTATCGTTGCCGTTGAAGTTGATGTTACGCACGTAAGTCCGTTTACCCGGCTCAACGAAGAAGGTCAGATCAACTTCCAGGTTGTCATCGTCAATCTGTGGCAGCCCGTTCACCTTGGCAAAGGTATAACCTTCGTTACCCAGACGCTTGGTCATCAGATCACTGGTCAGTGTAACCAGACGGCGGGAGAACACATCGCCGCTCTTGATCATGTAAAGACGGGTCAGTTCCTCTTCATCGACCACCAGATCACCGGCTACTTTGATGTCGCGCACATTGTAGACGTCGCCCTCGGTGATATTCACCGTGATGTAAACGCCCTTCTTATCAGGCGAAACGGACACCTGGGTCGATTCAATATTGAATCGGATATGACCGCGGTCGAGGTAGTAGGAGCGCAGCGTCTCCAGGTCACCAGAGAGCTTCTCACGGCTGTATTTGTTGTCGCTGGAGTACCAGGACCAGAAATTGGTGCTGTCCAGTTCCAGTTGGTTCAGCAGTTCTTCATCATCAAACGCGTTATTACCGATGATGTTGATGTGGCGGATGGTGGCGACATTGCCTTCATCCACGTCAATGCGCAGCGCTACCCGGTTGCGTGGCAGTGCCTGAACGGTCGTTTCGATACTGGCATCATAACGGCCCTGAGCGACGTACTGACGCTCCAACTCCAGAGAAATACGGTCAAGCGTTGCGCGCTTGAACACGTCACCTTCAGAGAGGCCACTCTGCTTGAGTCCCTCAAACAAGGCTTCATCGGCAATGGCTTTGTTGCCGTCGATTTCAATGCTGGTGATGGTCGGCAGTTCGACCAGTTGCAGAATCAGGACATTGCCGTCGCGATAGAGTTTGATGTCGTCGAAGAAACCTTCGCGGAACAGACGGCGGCTGGCTTCGGCCAGACGTATTTCGTCGACCTCATCACCGACCGTAATAGGAAACGCACCGAAAACCGAGCCGGCTGATACCCTCTGCAGGCCCTCCAGACGAATGTCTTCAACGACGAAAGAGGACGCATGAACAGAAGCTGCAAACAGAACAGAGAGCAGCGTAACCAGCAAAAAACGCATGTACCGCAAATCCAGTGACAGCCGCCTCAGAGGCGACTGATATCATTATAAAAAGCGACCGACATCAACATCAGCAGAAGGAACAACCCGACTTTGAAGGCCGCAATCTGAACCGATTCTGGCAGTGGGCGGCCGCGAATCAGCTCAGCGCTGTAAAACAGTATGTGACCGCCATCCAGTACGGGGACGGGCAACAGATTGAAAACACCCAGCGACACACTCAGCAGTGCCAGAAAACCCACAAACGCAATTACACCGCCGGAGGCTGAATCGCCGGCTACTTTAGCAATCGAGATAGGTCCGCTCAAGTTCTTTACAGCAAGTTCACCGGTGAGCATTTTCCACGATGCATCCAGAGTAAAGACAATCATCTGTCCGGTTTTCTCAAAACCCAGCAGCAAAGAACGCAAAGGCCCGGGGTAACTCTCTCTGAGCCAGGCATCCGGAATCTCAGGCACCTGTGCCGTCACTCCGATTTGTCCGACCGTCTGTCCCGGAGTCAGCTCCACGGCCCGGGGCACGGCGACCAGAGAGAGCATGTCACCATCACGCTGGATGTTCACAAGAAGTTCCTGACCGGCAGAGGCCTGAACACCCTTAACCCACTCATTCCAGCTGTTCAGCGGTTCACCGTTAAGGCTGACCAGTTCATCACCGCTTCGCAGACCGGCTTCAGCCGCTGCAGAATCTGGCAATACCTGATCGATGGTCAGACCGGGTTCCGGCATACGCGGAATCAGACCCAGCCCGGTGATGGGCTCGGGGGTATCGTCATCAGCCAGATAACGCTCCAGCGTCAGTTCCAGAGTGCGTTGTGAACCGTCCTCGCCCTGTACAGTGACTGGCAATGTCAGGCTTTCACCCAGATGACGCAGCAGCTCCCAGCTGACATCCTGCCAGGACTCCACCGGCTCAGAACCGATGCTGAGAATCTCATCGCCAGCGCGGAAATCCGCAGCTGCAGCCACAGTATTTTCACGGACATCACTGACCACCGGAATGAGTGATGTCGTGCCACCCATAAACAAGGCCCAGTAAACCAGTACCGCGAAGATAAAGTTGGCCAGAGGACCGGCTGCAGCGATGGCGATGCGTGCCCAGGGTGACTTGCGCATAAAGTCCTGATCCTGCAGGGCTTCAGGAACTGGCGCTTCGCGACTGTCGAGCATTTTCACATACCCACCCAGTGGAATCGGTGCCACCGAGTAGGCCGTACCATGACGGTCTTTGAATTCGAACAGGGGCTTGCCAAAACCCACAGAGAAACGGATGACATGCACACCCAGCCTGCGGGCTACCCAGAAGTGGCCGTATTCATGAATTACAACCAGCAGACTGATGGCGACAATAAAGTACAGCAGCGTGTGCAGCAGACTCATGCAGCAGCCTCAGCCGCCAGTGCTGTGGCTTGCTCGCGCGCCCATTGATCGGCGGCGAGGACGGCTTCGAGAGACATGGCGTTCTGCACCTGATGTTGCTCCATAACCTGACGGATCAGAGTAGGAATAGCGGTGAAGGCGATTTGTTCCCTCAGAAAGGCATCAACCGCGATTTCATTCGCCGCATTCAATACCGCAGGCATAGTACCACCGGCGACGAATGCCTCGCGGGCGAGGCTGAGACAGGGAAACGCCGCCTCATCCGCGGGCTCAAAATCAAAACGCGCCAGTTCAAACAGATCCAGCGACGCCACCCCGGCATCAATGCGCTCAGGCCAGGCCATGGCATGGGCGATGGGCGTACGCATATCCGGTTGCCCCAGCTGAGCCAGTACCGAACCATCACAGTACTGAACCATAGAGTGAATCACCGACTGGGGGTGGACCACGACCTGCACATCGTCAACACCACAGCTGAACAGAAAGCAGGCTTCAATCAGCTCCAGGCCCTTGTTCATCAGGGTCGCGGAATCAACGGATATCTTCTGCCCCATCGACCAGTTCGGGTGTGCGACCGCCTGGGCCGGAGTCACACCGGACAGCTCTTCTGTAGTGCGGCCACGGAAAGGCCCACCAGAGGCAGTCAGCAGAATTTTACGGATACCGTGTGCGCTGAAGTCACCGGAATACTGTTCCGGCATCGACTGGAAAATAGCGTTGTGTTCGCTGTCGATGGGCAGCAGTGTCGCCCCACCCTCTTTAAGCGCCTGCAGGAACAGAGGTCCGGCCATGACCAGACTCTCTTTGTTGGCCAGCAGAACGCGCTTGCCACTCCGGGCAGCGGCCAACGTCGGCAGCAGGCCAGCCGCTCCAACAATCGCGGCCATGACCTGATCTACTGAAGGTGCTGAAGCCACCTCAGCCAGTGCATCAGCACCACTCAGCACCTGAGTTGAACAATCAGAAGGCAGGGATGCTTCCAGCTCAGCGGCGGCAGCAGGATCAGCCATGACTGCGAACTCAGGTGAGAACGTGAGAACCTGTTCGCGCATGACGGCCACATTACGTGAGGCCGTGAGGGCATAGACCCGGTAGCGGGACGGGTGGCGCTGAATCACATCCAGCGTACTGCAGCCGATAGAACCGGTAGAACCTAAAACA
>JBPEXS010000144.1:0-1428 GCA_052031325.1 Thalassolituus sp.
GGATCCCGTGGTCAAGCCACGGGATGACGATACTCAATGACCACCGACCACTGACCACTGACCACTGACCACTGACCACTGACCACTGACCACTGACCACCGACCACCGACCACCGACCAGCGACCAGCGACCTCCGACCTCCGAGCTGTTTACAATTTGACCCTTGCCTTCAATGGGTGAATTTGTAAAATGACGATTCGTCATATTTGACGAATCGTCACAAAGTGTCGGAAAAAATGACAGTGTAGTGTGCCAACGCAGGCACAGAGTGAGTGCAGTTATGATTCTTATGCCTTTAGCCCGGGCCGGTCTTGAGCCGGTTCTTTCCATAATGAGCCGTGTTTGCGGGCAGCGTCACCAGTGTGTGTTCGCAGCAGATGCGCAGATCCCGGATCAGAGCGATACGCAGAATCATCTTATGTTTTCGGTTCCGGCCCGTTCGCCCCGACAGCAGGAAAAGTGGGACAAGCGCGAGCAGTTTCTGCTCGATACGGCGCAGCAGCTGATCGAGATTGAAGGTCTGGTGAACTTCAATATGGATCGTCTGGTTAAGGTCAGTGGAGTTTCTAAAGGTACGGTTTATAACCATTTTTCCGGCAAAGAAGACTGTCAGGCGGCTCTTTGTATCCGAGGTTGGGAAACGGCAAAGGCGCTGTTTCAGCGCGCACTCAACTTTGACGGTCACCCGCGCGAGGTCATTCTTGCTGCCCATTTCGCTTATCGTATGCACCTTCAACGTTACCCGGTGTTCTCCAGCACCCTGATGACGGCGCGCACCCCGACGTTTATTGAAAAAGTCTCGCCAGAACGGGCCGCCATGCTGAAAGCGCTCGACGATGAAATCTTTGAAATGCTCTATCAGGTGGTAGCCCGTGCTAAAGCCGAGGGAGCCCTGCCTTCCGGAATGTCCGAAAGCATTATTACCTTCATGAACTGGTCAATGTCGTATGGCATAAACATGCTGGGTCGTACTGGCTTCGATGGCCAGACCCGTCAGCAGTTCGAGGGGGTCGATATCACTTTAGTCGGGGCGAACATCGTGCTGGATGGCATGGGTATGACCCCGCTTTCCAGGGACTGGGATTATGAAGCGACATGGAAACGTATTGCCGGTGAGGTGTTTGCAGAAGAGCTGCAGGTTTCACCACCCAAATAATAACAACAACGACCAAAACACAATTTCTATCACCTCGCTGGAGGGTTCTGAACATGCGCACTATCGTTGAACGCTGGACGACGGGACACCCGTGGCTGACTATTTTCCTGCTGGTGGCTGTGGTGATGGCCTCGGCTTCCGGGGCCTCTAACCTGTACTTTCGTGGAGACTATAAGATCTTCTTTGAAGACGGTTATGGCCCACTGAATGACTTTCAGGAGATGCAGCACGTCTTCAATAAACGCGACAACATTGCTGTTCTGATCGTGCC
>JBPEXS010000145.1:0-2860 GCA_052031325.1 Thalassolituus sp.
TTCATCTGGATGTTTTCGGCAATCACTTTTATGCCAATTTCCATTGAGGTGTTGCCGGTGTAGTTCACCGTGGCCAGGCAGGTCACCATTTCGCCGATATGAATCGGCTGCTTGAAGAACACGTTATCTACTGAGACAGTTACCGCGTAATGGCCGCTGTAACGTATGGCGCACGTGTAAGCCACTTTATCGAGCAGTTTGAGCAGTTCTCCGCCGTGCATATTGCCGGAGAAGTTGGCCATCCCTGGGGTCACCAGTTCGGTCATTTCAGTCTGTATGATCTGAGGCATGGATAGGTTTTCTCAGAAAAAAAAGGACGCTAAGTTTGCCTGAAAACAGACAACAGTTCAGCAAATAAGACCTTTTGGCCAGATTGGAGGGAGGGGAAACTCCAGTTTAATACCGGAGACACAAGGTGTGTCAGGTGTCCGGGGCCGATAAGCCCCGGAAAGGCGATGTCAGAGTTTTTCGACCAGCAGACCGCCGATGGAATAACCCGCACCAAACGAGCAGATAAGGCCCTTATCGCCTTTATTGATGCCGTTCTGATAGCGGTGAAACGCAATCATGGAACCGGCAGAAGCCGTATTGGCAAACTCATTCAGTACGATCGGTGCTTCATCGCCCTCTGGCATGCGGCCCAGCAGTTTCTTGGCAGCAAACATATTCATGGTCTGGTTTGCCTGGTGCAGCCACATACGCTTCAGGTCAGTTGGCTTCAGCCCCTGTTCTTCCAGCTGCGTGGTAATAAAGTCAGTGGCCAGGGGCAGAAGCTCTTTAAAGACTTTGCGGCCCTGCTGTATGAAATACGGGCGGTCTTCCGGCAGCTCATCAAAGCAGTGATCGGTGTAGTTACCATCACAGCGGATGTTGTCAGAAAAGTCCGTCATCTGTTTGGTGCTGAGTACGCGATACGCATGGTCCAGGTTCTGACAGGTCTCTTCCGGCTCAATGATGCAGGCTGTGGCTACGTCGCCAAAAATGAAGTGGCTGTCGCGTGACTTCAGATTCAGCTGCGGGGTAGCAAACTCCGGGTTGACCACCAGGGCACAGCGACTGGTACCACTGCGAACGGCAGCCCAGGCATTGATCATGGCAAAGGTCATCGATGAGCAAGCGATGCCCATGTCATACGCAAAGCCTTTGATGCCCAGCTTATGCTGTACTTCTACAGCAGCAGAAGGGTAGGGGCGCTGGTGGTTGGTGGTGGCCATGATCACCAGATCAATGTCTTCCGCCGTTTTGCCCGCCTGTTCCATAGCCTGACGCGCAGCCGCCAGTGCCATGGTTACAGTTTCCGGTTCGTCGCCTTCCAGAGCCGGGTTGAATTTCGGCTGCATGTAGTCCGGATCGAGCATGCCGTCTTTGTGCATGGCGTAGCGAGAGCGGATACCGGAGGCTTTCTCAATGAACTCACTGCTGGATTCGGGAAGGGGTTGCAGGTCACCGCTCGAAATTGCCTCAGCATTTTCTGCGTTGTATTTCTGCACATAGGCGTTGTATGCCTCTACCAGCTCATCATTGCTGATGGTGTGAGGCGGGATATACAGGCCAGAACCTGAAATTACGATGGAAGTCATGTTGACGGGCTACCTTTTATTCTGATTATCAGAGGTGCAGACACAGTCTGCGGCTCCTCAGCGCGCTAAGTTCGACAGCGAAGGTTTAGCTTTCGGGTTTCTGCGCAGTATCAGGGCCATATTACCGATCCTTTGAACCAGTTCAGCACCTGTAGATTGTAAAAGCTCTGCAATGACAGCATCACGGACATCGCGGTCTCCGACCGAGACTTTAACTTTGATCAGTTCGTGGTCATCCAGAGCACGGTTTGTTTCTTCCATAACACCTGCAGACAGGCCTTGTCCGGCAATGATCACAACCGGGTTCAGGGTGTGACCAATAGAGCGGTACGCTTTTTTCTGTTCGTTGGATAATGCCATCTGCCAGAATCACTTCACATGTTAGAATTTAATTCCGAGATTATACCCTACCCGTGGAGTAATGACTGCTGATGTCCCGTTCTAAATCGAGTGCAGACTGGCTGAAAGAACATGTCGACGATGTCTGGGTACAGAAAGCCCAGCAGGATGGCTATCGCACCCGTGCCAGCTACAAACTTATCGAGCTGGATGAAAAAGATCATCTCATGCGACCGGGCATGACGGTTGTCGATCTTGGCTCTGCGCCGGGCGGCTGGTCACAGGTCGTGGCACAGAGAGTTGGCAGTAAAGGCAAGATACTGGCGTCGGATATTCTGCCGATGGATGCCATCGCCGATGTCACCTTCATCCAGGGTGATTTCACCACCGACGAGGTTTTCGATCAGTTGATGGCTGAAATGGATGGCCATCCGGCAGACCTTGTAATTTCAGATATGGCCCCCAACATGAGTGGTATGGCGTCTGTCGATCAGCCTGGCTCTATGTATCTGGTAGAGCTCGCTCTGGATATGGCCCGTCAGGTACTGAAACCAAATGGCAATTTTGTGGCCAAAGTCTTCCAGGGAGAGGGCTTTGACGAATTCATCAAAGAAGCCCGCAGTGCATTCAGTAAGGTAGTCATCCGTAAGCCCAAGGCATCACGCCCCCGCTCCCGGGAAGTGTATGTTGTAGCTAAAGGTTTCCGTCCTGGCTGATTGCCTGCTAAAGTGAATCAGATGAGTGGCCTTTTCGGGTCAGAAAAAGAAGGTGGTGCCACACATGGCAAAGAATTTCGTTTTATGGGCCGTTATCGCTGCAGTGCTGATGATGGTCTTCAACAGCTTCAACGTCACTAACCGTCCGAACGAGATGTCCTATACCGACTTTATGTCGTCCGTTCAGAGTGGTCAGGTGCAGTCTGTGACCATTTCAGGTCAGAG
>JBPEXS010000146.1:0-8031 GCA_052031325.1 Thalassolituus sp.
ATGAAAGCGGAAGACGTAGGTTGGGGTGCCAATAAAATGGTGATGGGCAAACACTCTGGCCGTGCTGCCTTCCGCAGTCGCCTTCAGGAATTGGGTGTTACTTTCGCGACTGACGAGGCCCTGAACGACGCTTTCGCCCGCTTTAAAGAACTGGCAGATAAGAAACACGAAATCTTTGATGAAGATCTGCAGGCACTGGTCAGTGAAACCACCAGTGCAGAAGCACCAGATGTCTACCGCCTGATTTCACTGGAATGTCATTCAGCTACGGGTGAAACACCGGTCGCTGAAGCTGTCATCGCCTGTGACGGTAAAGAACACCGCAGCCGTGCCGAAGGCAGTGGCCCTGTGGATGCCGCACTGAAGGCCATTGAAGCCGTGGCAGACTCTGGTGCCAGCCTGTTGTTGTATTCCGTGAATGCCATTACTCAGGGTACTGACTCGCAGGGTGAAGTGACGGTGCGTCTTGAAAAAGCGGGTCGTATTGTGAATGGTAATGGTGCAGACACTGACATCGTGGTGGCCTCTGCTAAAGCCTATATTCACGCACTCAACTTCCTGTGTAACGAGTCGGGCCGTACGCACCCACAGAATGATGGTGTCTGACCTTGCTTGAGCAGCGTCGTGCGGAATATCTTAAAGCCATGGGCATCAGCCTGTGGCTGCCAAGGTCACCTTTGCCCAATGCACAGGCGCCGCGCTGGATTCCTCAACCTCAGGTGGTAGCTGATACTGCTGCTGGGGCCAGCGCATCGCATCCGGCCAGTCAGCGCTCACCGCAAGCTGCCGCAGAACTGATGCGGGAAGCCTTTGGCGCGCAGGGCAAATCTTCGCCGACAGAAGCGATTCAAGCTGTTGCGACGACAACCTCAACAGCATCAGCATTGTCAGAAAGCGTTGCAACACCGCCTGAATCACAAGCGCCTTCCTCCGTTTCATCCGCTGCTGCTTCTCCTTCTTCTCTGGTTTCAGGTACTTCAGGAGCTGCGGATACGGGGCTCCAGCTACCAGGACAGGCCCCCGCTGCTGATGGGGGGGCCGAGCCCAAGGCTGGCCAGGCCAGCGCTGCTGAAACTGTGACTCCTGGCCCTGCCGTTACCCCTGAATTCCAACTGCATTTCGTCAAAGCGTCTGAGCGCGGTCTCTGGGTCTGTGATTCAGGCTCCGATCCTGAAATCCTTCAGGGCTTTATTCAGAGGGTAATGGCCGCCTGGTACGAATCGGTGGTCTTTATGAATAAAGTGCCGGGTTTCCGCTGGCCCTTCATTGCCTCGCGTAACCAGGACCAGAGCGAGCCCGTTGCCCTTCAGGCCTTAACGGCACAATGGCAGGTGTTAAGGCCCCAAGGGAGTGAGGGCTATACCATTGCTTTGGGTGAGGATGCGGCACACTGGCTTAAACGTATTGGGGTTACACCGCAGGTGTGCCTGCCAGACCTGGCATCGCTTCAGTCCAGTGCTGAAGCAAAGCGCTGCCTCTGGCTGGCGCTGCAGGCAATTGATACGCTCTGAGTATGGTTCGCTTACGTTCAGCCACAGCAGATGACCTTGCCGTTATCATGGCGGTTGAAGTCCGTGCTCATGAGTACCCCTGGTCAGAAAAGGTCATGCAGCGCTATCTGCTTAAACCTGGGAGTGTCTGGATTCTGGAGGAAGGATCTACCCATCTGGGGCATGCTGTGATCAGCCTGGTGGTGGGCGAAGCGGAGTTGCTGATGATGACCATTGCTCCAGAGCATCAGCGCAGAGGACATGGCCGGACGCTTCTTGAGGGCGTACTTGAGCAACTGCGCTGCCGTTCAGCAGAGTGTATGTTTCTTGAGGTCCGGGAAAGCAATGTACCTGCTATTGCGCTCTACGAAAGCCTCGGTTTCGGCGAAAACGGTCGTCGTCGCGATTACTACCCTGCCAGCTCCGGTGCGCGCGAAGATGCGCTGCTCTATTCACTGGACCTGACGGTCTGATGGTCACCCTTGGGGACATCGGGCTCAGCGCTTACGCCATTCATCTGTTGGCGTTACTTGTTCTCGGTTATGTTGTTTTCACTGTGAGCTGGTCTTCCTTAAGACAACACCCGGGCACACATCATTTTCTCTATGGCTCTGCCATCGTGCTCGCAGGCTTCTGGCTGATGAAGGCCGGTGTTAATCCAGGCCTGCACTTCCATATTCTTGGAGTGGCTTCCATTACTCTGCTGATGGGGTGGCGTCTCGCTATTTTGGTGTACGCGGTTGTACTGGCTTTGATGGTCGTTGCGGGTCAGATAGCCCTTCAGGACTGGTCCATCTCTCTGCTGCTTGGGGGCTGCCTGCCGGTTTCGGTCTGCTATCAGTTTTATCTGCAGGTCTATCGCCGCCTGCCGCATAACCCGTTTGTGTACATTCTTGTGGCTGGTTTTCTTAATGCTGCGGTTTCACAGGTGGTTTATATCACCACCCTCAGTGGCTGGTACGTACTGACGGGTGCCTACGCCAGTGACATTGTCTGGGCTAACTATCTCAGCTATCTGATTCTGGCGCTGTTCCCGGAAGGCGTCACCAATGGCATGTTCATCAGCGGTATGGTGACCTTCCACCCTCGCTGGCTGAGCACCTTCGACGAAGACTCCTACTTCAGTCAGTAACCCTTTTCAGTCAGTAATCCTTTCCAGCCAGTAACTATCCATACTCCGTTTACATTTCCTGTACGCATTATTACCGAATGTCATATCGCGCAAATGCGTAAACGAATGTATAGCTAACATACGTTCATGATAATAATAAATCGCAGTATTTCCCGACGTATCCACCACTAAAGTCACAAGGTGTGACTCCACAGATTCAACATCTGGGTGGAGAAGGAAAGGCGTACTGCCCCTGGACAGGAATCGCATCCCATGTTCAATCGCTACTTCCTTACACTGACCCGTCATCCGGCATTGCTGCTGACGCTGATCGCAGTTGTTTGCCTTGCCTCCATTGCAGGCTTGTCAAAACTGACGTTCAGCAGTGATTTCCGTGTCTATTTCAGTGATGACAATCAGCGAATGGCGTCATTCGAGTTAATGGAGAAGCGCTTCACGCGCCAGGATAACCCGATATTCCTAAAAGTCGGAGGTCTTTACCGATCGGGGGCTGCAGCTGGTTGAGGACCTTACGCGCAAAAGCTGGGAGATAGCCCATGTACAGCGCGTGGATTCAATTCAGAACTTTACGAATACGGTTGTAGATGGTGATGAACTGAATATTGGTGAGTTCTACACCATGGACGTACTGCCGATTACTCCGGCAGAGCTGAAAGAGCGTGCGCTGGCCAAGCCAGAGCTGCTGCGTAACCTGATCTCTGCAGACGGCACTGTGACCGGTCTGCGTCTGTTACTGAACTACATGTCAGCGGGTGCCTCGCAGGACGCCGTTGACTCTGCTCAGGCGGTTCTGAGCACGTTCCGCGCTGACTACCCTGAATTCAAAATTGAGCTGGGTGGCTCTGCGTACATCAACACCACTATGAATCAGGTTTCTGATGATGATCTCCAGCGCCTGATGCCAATCTGTTTTGCCGTGATGCTGCTCATCATGTTCTTACTGGTGCGCAAGTTGTCCGGCATTTTTATCATTACGCTGCTGTTCTCTTCATCGGTTGCCGTCACTATGGGTCTGGCAGGCTGGATGGGCTTCCAGATGAGTCCGCCGACCGGCGCGGTACCGACGGCTATTCTGACCATTGCTATCGCCGACTCTGTACACCTGCTGTCAATGTATTACCAGTCCCTGGCCCGCGGTGATGACAAGCTGCACGCCCTGCGTAAGTCTCTGCTGAGTAACCTGGTGCCTGTGTTTGTCACCAGTCTCACTACTGTGTTGGGTATGCTGGCACTGAACATGAGTGAATCTCAGCCTTATCGCGACATGGGTAACCTGATTGCTCTGGGTACTGCGGTAGCCTGGGCACTGAGCATGACCATGATCCCTATGCTGATGTGGGTCATGCCGACGCCACGTATTAAAGACCGCAAAGGTGCTGAGATGCGCATGGGTGCGGTTGCTGACTGGGTTATCGCAAACTACCGTCGTCTCGCAGGTGTGGGAGTCGTCATCGTAGTTCTGATGATTCCGACCATGATGACCAGCAAAGTGACTGAGCGCTGGCACAGTTTCTTCTAGGATACTTACGAGGTCCGCCGTACCACGGACCACATCGAACAGACCCTCGAAGGCCTGTACACCATCTTCTTTGTGGCCGATACCGGTGTTGAAGAAGGCATCAATGATGTGGCTTTCCTGAAGCAGCTGGAGAGTTTCTCTGCCTGGCTGAAAAAAACAGCCTGAAGTCGCCCAGACTACTGAGATTACCCATACTCTGAAAATGCTGAATCAGGAGCTGAATGAAGGCCGCGAAGACATGTTCCGCCTGCCTGACTCGGCTGAAGCGGTTGCTCAGTACCTGCTGCTGTTCGAGATGTCTCTGCCACAGGGCATGGGCCTGGATACCGTCATGACCTATAACCGCAGCGCCACCCGTGTGGTTGCTACCCTGCGTCGACTGGATTCCGATGAGATCCTGACTCTGGAGGCACGTGCCATTGAGTGGGCCAGCCGCCACGCACCGCTACTGAACCTGACGGAATCGACAGGCCTGGACACCGTGTTTGCGGATATGACCAAGCGTAATATTACCTCCATGCTGAAAGGCACACTGCTGTCGCTGCTGACCGTGACCATCGTGATCTCGCTGCTGTTGCGTTCTGTGCAGCTGGGTCTGCTGTCGATTGTACCGAATGCTATGCCACTGATTGCCGCCTACGGTGTATGGGCGCTGACCAAGGGCTATGTGGATACCGGGACTTCCATTGTTGCCAGCCTTGCCACCGGTATCATTGTTGATGACACCGTGCACTTTATGAGCAAGTTCCGTCACGCCTACCGTGATCTGCGTAAGCCAGCTGCGGATGCTGTGCGTTATGCCTTTGACTCGGTTGGTTTCGCGCTGTTTGCCACCACTCTGATTCTGATCAGTGGCTTTATGGTCATGGAGTTCTCTAACTTCATTCCAAGCCAGAACATGGCCTGGTTGCTGCCTCTGTGTGTCGTCATGGCGCTGGTGTTTGACTTCCTGATGCTGCCAGCGCTGCTGCTGTCGGTATATGGCAAAAAACTGCATGAGCGTCGCAAGCGTCCACGTACTGCCGTTGCGCCACAGACACTGGCTCAGCCGGATGCGCATCCTCAGCTGCAGGCTCAGACAGAAGCTGATACGACTCAGACGGCCTGATTCCCCTTCACCCACAAAGAAGCCCCGTTATGACTCTTGTCACAGCGGGGCTTTCTTCATGTCAGCCTTCATTTCTGCGTGCTTCACCCGGCATGGCAATTTTGCGATAATCCGCTGCCTTTATTCTTATTTCCCGATATCCGACAGGTACCATGAAACCGCAAATTGCCGAGCTCTTATCCGCTGCCTTAGACCAACTGAAAACCGATGCCGTTCTGCCCGCTGATGTGCAGCCGCGCATTCAGGTTGATAACACGCGCGATAAATCTCATGGTGACCTGGCGACCAATCTCGCCATGATGCTGGCCAAACCTGCTGGTAAAAACCCGCGTGAGCTGGCGCAACTGCTGGTGGATGCACTGCCCGAGTCATCACTGGTTCAGAAAGTGGAAATTGCCGGGCCGGGATTTATTAATTTTTATCTGAGCGAAGAGTCCACCTCTTCACTGGTGCGTGCCGTTCTGGAAGGCAAAGACCAGTACGGTCGCAGTAATGAAGGTGCGGGTCGTAAAGTGCAGGTGGAATTCGTGTCTGCCAACCCGACCGGGCCTCTGCATATTGGCCATGGCCGTGGTGCCGCTGTCGGCGACTGCATGTGCCGTCTGCTCGAAGCCACCGGCTGGGACGTTACCCGTGAGTTCTACTACAACGACGCGGGTCAGCAGATTAATAACCTGGCCCTGTCGGTACAGGCGCGCTGCAAAGGCCTGACGCCGGATGACGCAAGCTGGCCGGAAGACGGCTACCGGGGTGACTACATCATCGACCTGGCCGAAAGCTTTATGCGTGGCGATACCGTGTCGTCGGAAGACCAGAGCTTCACCGGCACCAAAAACGCCGATGATATTGAAGGCATCCGTCATTTTGCCGTTGCTTATCTGCGTAACGAGCAGGATCTCGACCTGAAAGCCTTTGGTGTCGATTTTGATGTGTATTTCCTGGAGTCGTCTCTCTACACCGACGGCAAAGTCGAAGCTGCGGTCCAGAAACTGATTGCCAATGGCCACACCTATGAAGACGGTGGTGCGCTGTGGCTGAAAACCACGGATTTCGGCGATGATAAAGACCGCGTAATGCGCAAAACCGATGGCGGCTATACCTATTTCGTACCTGATGTCGCTTATCACCTTGATAAATGGCAGCGCGGTTTCGTACGCGTGATCAACGAGCAGGGCGCAGACCACCACAGCACAATCACCCGTGTTCGTGCGGGCCTGCAGGGGCTGGATATGGGCATCCCGAAAGGCTGGCCTGATTACGTGCTGCACCAGATGGTGACCGTCATGCGTGGCGGTGAAGAGGTGAAAATCTCCAAGCGGGCGGGTAGCTACGTCACCCTACGTGATCTGATTGACGAAGTTGGCCGTGATGCGACACGTTACTTCCTGGCGGCGCGTAAAGCCGATGGCCAGCTGACCTTTGATATCGATCTGGCGCGTTCACAGTCATCCGACAACCCGGTGTATTACATTCAGTACGCTCACGCCCGGGTGTGTTCTATTTTCCGCAAGCTGGACGAAGCCGGTCAGGCGTGGGATATGGAAACCGGACTGGATGCTCTGTCGGCCCTGACGCTGGATTCCGAAAAAGAACTCATGGTGAAACTGGGTCGTTACCCTGAGGTTGTGCACAACGCCGCGAATAATAACGAGCCGCATCTGGTGTCCAACTTCCTGCGCGAACTCGCGGGTGATTTCCACACCTGGTACAACGCTGAAAAAACCCTGGTCGATGAAACCGATCTGCGTAATGGCCGTCTGACTCTGGCAGAAGCCGTGCGTCAGGTGTTGGCAAACGGGTTGGATCTGCTGGGCGTCAGCGCGCCACAGGAAATGTAACCGGACCCTCGGAGAGCGTCATGTCAGATAAAGGCAAAAGCATTCCTGGTTGGGTGTGGGTGACAACGCCCGCGCTCGCAGCAGCATTTGCGGGGTTTCTGTTTTATCTATCAACAGTGCCACCGGGTAAAGAGATTGAGAGCGTGCGCAAAGATGCTGGCAAGATCTTCAGTGCCACCGTCGATAAGGTTAAGGAAGGCGGTGGCGCCGTAGAGCAAGCCGTTAAGGAAAAAGTCGAACAGGCAAAGCCTGCCTACGAGTTTTACAAGCTGCTGGAAAATCAGACCGTCGACGTCGATGACGTTAACGCCTACACCTCAACCCCAAAAGACGCCGAGTCTGATGTGGTTTACATTCTTCAGGCCGGATCTTTCCGCTCTGCAGACGATGCGGACCGCATGCGCGCACAGTTGTTGCTGGAAGGTCTGCAGGCGTATGACGAAAGCAGCGATGTAAATGGATCAGTCTGGCACCGGGTGTATGTCGGACCTTATACCCAGCGCTCGCAGTTGAATAAAGCACAGTCGACGCTGGTGGGCCTCAGCATCCAGCCGTTGGTGCTGACCCGTAAAGTAGAACAATAGCCGGACGGAATTCTCTCCGGCCATGGTGAATGCTCAGGACAAGGAGCCCCACATGTCAGAAGATACCATTTTCGGAAAAATAGCCCGTGGCGAAGCCCCGGCGGACATCGTCTATGAAGACGACCAGTGTCTCGCATTTCGCGACATGTTTCCCGCTGCACCTATGCACATTCTGATCATTCCGCGTAAAGCGATTCCGCGTCTGTGTGATGCCACCGCAGATGATCAGGCTGTGTTAGGGCATATGCTGCTGGTGGCCAGTAAGGTCGCCGAGCAGGAAGGACTTGGCGATAAATACCGTCTGGTGATTAATAACGGTGAAGGTGCGGGGCAGTCGGTGTTTCACCTGCATATGCATAT
>JBPEXS010000147.1:0-1074 GCA_052031325.1 Thalassolituus sp.
GGCTCAGGGTCATAGTGTCGGGCAGAATCTGATGGTCGATATCGATTACGGACATACTGACCAGCATCCAGGTAAACACCAGCATGGCTGCAAGTGGCCAGCCCCAGCCCAGTTGCATGACAAGTACCAGACTGAGCAAACCAGTCACCAGCTCGACGATGGGATAACGCACACCAATACGGGCGTCGCAACTGCTGCAGCGGCCTTTCAGCAGCAGAAAGCTGATCACAGGAATGTTCTGCCAGGCTTTAACCGGCGCCTGACATTTGGGGCAGTGCGAAGCCGGAGTCACCAGGTCGTAAGGCTGGGAAAGATCTTTCAGAGCCGGGTGGTCCGGCATTTCCTCCGCCATGCCTTCGCACTCGGATTTCCAGTTGCGGAACAGCATGATGGGGTAGCGCAGAATCACCACATTCAGAAAGCTGCCCACTAATAGTCCGAGAATGGTGACCAGAGCCAGTTGAGCAGGAACAGAAGATTCGATCAGGGTGATCAGTTCGTTCATTACAGCGCAGAACCCATCTGGAAAATCGGCAGATACATAGCGATGATCAGGCCACCAATAACCACACCGAGGAAGACCATGATGCCGGGCTCAATCATCGCCGTCATGGCATCCACCGCGTTATCGACTTCACTTTCATAGTGCGTCGCGGCTTTGTCCAGCATGGTATCGAGCGCACCAGATTCTTCGCCGATGCTGGTCATCTGGATCACCATGTTTGGGAAGATACGGGCTGCCCGCATCGAAGCGTGCATCTGCTGACCCGTGGAGACGTCATCGCGAATCTGATACACCGCATCGCGGTAAACCGAGTTACCCACGGCACGCGCGACGGCATCCAGGGCATCCACAAGAGGTACACCGGCAGCAAAGGTGGTTGAAAGTACACGGGCGTAACGGGCAATGGCCGCTTTTTCAATGATGTTGCCAAATACCGGCACTTTCAGAGAAAAGGCCTGCACCTTGTCGCGGAAATCAGGAGAATTTTTAACCCCCTGTACAAAGGCGATGACCACAATCGCAATCACGGCCAGAACATACAGATAGTATTGTTGTGTAATCTCCGATAT
>JBPEXS010000148.1:0-4645 GCA_052031325.1 Thalassolituus sp.
GGTGACCAGAGTGCAGTCTGAGTGCCTTCCAGCTCACGGATGATGTGGCGCAGACCAACCAGCGCATTTTTCTTCTCAAGGATGTCATGAAAGTCGACCTCAACGGCCTTCAGCAGGTGCAGCAACGCCCATGAGGTACCACGCGCTTCGTAGAAGACATCGTCGATTTCATTCCACGGGGTCTGTACCACTTCGTGATCTTCCATCACCGTAGAACCTGCTCCCTGATCCTGATTCACACGGCGCTGGCCGACAGAGGCACTGAGACGCAGTGACAGGCTGCCCAGGCGGGTTTCCACATCAAACAGCCACTGGCGCAGGTTATCGGCACGGGCGTAGAACTGAGCACTTGGCTCGTTCGGGTCTGACAGGCGGATCAGATAGTTATTCAGTGCTTCCAGGCCACGTTCATATTCCGCTTCTGAGGAGGGGATTGCCCAGCTTTCACTGTCAAAGTGGAACTGCGGCTCAGCAATAGAGAGGTCGCGGTCTTCGGTCGACTGGCTCTGCGAGCGGCTGAAGTCTTTACGCAGCGCACGGGAGAAGTCACGCACCTGCACCAGCGCACCGAATTCCCAGTTAGGAATGTTATCCAGCCACACACCCGGCGGGAAGACATCATTACTCAGGTAACCACCGCGCTTGTACAACAGGGTTTCGGTGATTTCCATCAGCGTTGTGGTGGTGGTGAAACCACGCACAGCATTCACGCCCATGGCTTCCGCGTGTTCATTGGCCACCTCAGATACATCGAAGCCCTCCGGCTCCTGAGACCAGACCATGCCCACAACCAGGGCCACCAGCAGGTACACCGCTGCAAGCACAATAATAACGCGGGTGATACCACCACCCGGTGCCTGGCGTACCGCCCACCAATCCTGAATGCGCTCTTTCATATCCTGCGCACGCTCTGAAACACCACTCATAGACTGAGATTCCTTAACTGACTAAAACAATAGGTAGCGCAAGCCTAAACGGACTTGTACACCGCCACAAGTATCTCACACTTTTACGCGCCTGCCCTGTGGCCGTTATACTGCGCCTGTCTTGACCTGATCCTGAATTATGACTGACAGCCTGATCCATGTCGCAGTAGCACACTCGCCTTTCCGGGAAAAATTCGCCATTCCGCGTCAGCCAGGTCTGGCCACGGCCGTGCGCACCCGCATTGAACTGCTGCCTCCCTACAACCGCCCGGAAGCACTGGAAGGACTGGCCGGCATCAGCCATATCTGGTTGCTGTTTCTGTTCCATCAGGTCGGCAGTTGTCCGGACACCCTCAGGGTCCGTCCGCCCCGCCTCGGTGGTAATGAGCGCATCGGTGTGTTCGCCAGCCGCAGCACCCACCGCCCGAATGGCATTGGTCAGTCGGTGGTGAAAGTGGAATCTATAGAAGGCAGCACTCTCTGGGTCAGTGGTGCCGACCTGCTGGATGGTACACCCATCATTGATATCAAGCCCTTTGTGCCTTATTCAGACATCCCTGCCGCTGCGCACAATGCCGTGGCTCCCTACGCCCCTGAGCTGTGTCAGGTTGCTTGGCAGGATTCAGCACTTGCCGAAGCACAGCGACAGACACAACGACTGGGTGAAGAGGTTGTTGCTGTAATCGAGCAGTGTCTGGCGCAGGACCCGCGCCCCGCTTATCAGTCTCATGACCCCGAGCGAACCTATGGTGTGAGCTTCTGGAATCTGAATATCACCTGGCGCTATCCGACGAATGAGCAAGTACTCATCACCTCGGTCATACCACTTTCTGAGTGAGCACCATAAAAGCTCATACACAGCATAAGACCGCACCCCTTTAATGCACAAAAACTGAACAGGGCATTCAGCACCATACAAAACCCAAGGTAACCTGTTGTTTTAAAAGGCCTTTCATTAACTGGCATATTAAATGCCTATTTAAACCAAGGCATCAGATGATGTCTTTCTGAAAAATTGACTCTTGGCAACGGCGCCTTTTTCTCTGCCCTAACCGGTCAGGGAGGGGTGCCGTTTTTTTTGGAAACCGGATATGACACTGGCCAGCACATCGGCAGAACAGCAACCCGCAAAAGAGACCATCGCCATCATCGGCAATGGTCCGGTCGGCGTGCATTTCTGTAATGAGCTGTTGGCCCTCAGCGATAACTTCGACATCCACATTTATGGTGACGAACCTTATGACCCCTACAACCGGGTCGCTCTGTCGCAGCTCTTATATGGTGAGAAGTCCCTGTCAGACCTGCGCCTGCCGCTGACCGAATCACCGCGCCTGTTCACCCACTGGCACACCCGCATCACCCGCATCAACACTGAGCGTCGCTGTATTACCGACAATCAGGGTGTGGTGCGTTTTTACGACCACCTGGTGCTGGCCACCGGCTCCCGCGCGCACATCCCCAATATTCCCGGCACCGGCCTCAGCGGCGTGTTCTCCTTCCGTAATATGGAAGATGCCGCTGCCCTGCTGTCTCGTCGCGTCTCCAGCCGTCATACCGTTGTACTCGGTGGTGGCCTGCTGGGTATCGAAACCGCCCGCGCAATGAGCCGCCTGTCGACGGATGTGACTCTGGTGCACCACTCTGCCTGGCTGATGAACCGCCAGCTGGATGAGGCCTCCGCCACGGCGCTGGCTGGCAGCCTCAATGACAACGGCATACAGGTAAAACTGAATACCTCGGTGATGGCCGTTGATGGGGCGCGCAAAGTCGAAGGCCTGATTCTGCGTGATGGCAGTACGCTGCCCTGCGATACTCTGATCATTGCCACGGGTATCCAGCCGAACATTGAACTGGCGCGCGATGCAGGCATTGCTGTAGGGCGCGGTATCCGCGTGTCCGCTGACCTGCAGACCGGGACCAAAAACGTCTACGCCATTGGTGAATGCACCGAAATCAATGGTGAGGTCTATGGTCTGGTTGCTCCCGGTCTGGAACAGGCAGCCTTGCTGGCACGGCGTCTGAGCGGCAAAAGCGACGACGTCTATCATCAGCGTGCCTTATCGACCCGCCTGAAAGTACTCGACACACCGGTGATCAGTACCGGGCAGATTGGCCAGGTACACACGGGTCCGGATTCCCGCCACATCACTTACAACAAAGACGGCGTCACCCGTTCGCTGCACTTTGAGCGTGGTCGCCTGCTCGGTGCAGCAGGTATCGGCCACTGGCCTGATCAGGAACGGATCAAAGATCTGCTGGAAGACGGCGGCGACCTGAACCCATTGCAGCGTCTGCGTTTCCGCTTTACTGGTCGTATCTGGGGTGAAGACGAACAGATCCTCGACCACCACATTATCTGTAACTGCCGCCAGATCAGTGCCGGCACTCTGCGCGCCTGTGCCGCTGAAGGTAAGCCACTGGCCTCCACCGGTGCCGGTACCGTATGTGGCAGCTGTGTACCACTGCTGGCGGAATTCAAACCCGCCGATGCATCACTGGGCGAACCGGCTGCACAGGCAGAGACAGCCTCAGAGAAAGCCAGTTCAGGCACTGGCATGGCCTGGCAGCTGGTCACCGGCCTGATTGCGATGGCTCTGATTACCTTGTTTATTTTTGCCGGGCCACTGATTCCGATTCCGCAGGAATATACGCCGGGTCATATCAGCGAATGGTGGACCGACTCCTTCAAGCGTCAGATCACCGGCTTCACCATGCTGGGGCTGACCACACTCAGCCTGATGCTGAGTGGTCGTAAACGTCTGGCGTTCTGGAAGTGGCTGCCGTTTTCCTTCTGGCGTGGTCTGCACATCGTACTGACCACACTGGTGCTGGGCATGCTGTTCCTGCACACCGGTCAGTCTGACTATCAGGGTCTCAATCAATGGCTGATCACCACTTTCTGGGTGGTTGCTGTACTGGGCTTTATCACCAGCTTGCTGAGCTGGCGCGAACAGGCTTCACCGAGTGTGAAGACCAAGCGCCATAAGCGCTGGGCGGTGATGGCTCACCTGATTGCCTTCTGGCCCCTGCCCGCTCTGCTCGCGTTTCATGTATTAAAGGTGTACTGGTTCTGATGAAAACCTGGTTGTGGATTTTCTGGCTTACTCTGATGCTCGGCACCGCCGGGCTGCTGACGTTCTGGCTGACCACGCCGGGCGAGCAGCAGGTGTTTATGCCGGGGCAGACCACCCATGGTCACCATCAGATCGAACTGGCCTGTGATGCCTGCCACACCTCCCCACTGGGCGGTGATGAGGTACTGCAGGATGCCTGTACCAACTGCCACGGTGATGAACTGAAAACCGCGCTGGATTCTCACCCGAAAACCAAATTCACCAACCCGCGTAATGCCGACCTGATTAAGGTACTGGACGCCCGCTATTGCGCCAGCTGCCATATCGAGCATAACCCGGACATCACTCACCCGATGGGCGTGACCTTCCCGGAAGACTTCTGCGTGCAGTGCCATCAGGACATCGGTGAAGAGCGTGAAAGCCATGAAGGCATGGGCTTTGAAACCTGCGCCAGTGCCGGTTGCCATAACTTTCACGACAACCGTGCCCTGTACGAGGACTTCCTGCTCAAGCATCAGGATCCGGCCACTCCGGAAGACCGCACTCAGTTACCGGCCGACCTGCGTCATTACCTGACCACCATGGATGTACGCTGGCCGGAAGTGAAACAGCCAGAACCAGCTGCCGTTGCGCACCTCACTGACG
>JBPEXS010000149.1:0-1170 GCA_052031325.1 Thalassolituus sp.
AGAGTTCTGCGCGATAAAACCCACCCATCAGGCCCTGAAAATCAAAGGCGGTATAGTCTTCGCCGTAGTCGGTAAAGCTCCAGCCAAAAACATTCTGGAAAAAAGTTTTGGTGGCCTCCAGGTTCTGCGCGGCAAATTCTACGTAGTCGAGTTTTTCGTGTTCCATTCCCTGCTCCCAGCCTCAGGCGTTTCTGTCATATAAGTCTGCACTCTCACCATGACTCAGTGGATTGACAGGGTCAATGCCACAGTTCCGGCTTTACCCCTGACACGCTCCTGGCTTAATATCCTATACATACTGTATAGGTTATATATCACATGCGAATCGGTTTAGTGCTGGGCGACCAGCTGACGCTTTCCCTCCCTACCCTGATGAATCTGGACCGCTCAGTGGACCGCATCATCATGGCGGAGGTAATGGAAGAAGCGACCTATGTGCCTCATCATCCGCAGAAGATCGCGCTGCTGTTCAGTGCCATGCGTCATTTTGCCGAGGAGCTGCGCGAGGTCGGCTGGACGGTGGGATACCATGCCTATGACCCACAAAGTGACTGTAAGAGCCTGCTGGATGTAATGCTCAAAGCCGTTAAGACCCATTCACCTGAGTCATTACTGATCACTCATTGCGGTGAATACCGTCTGCAGCAGGCCTTTGAGAACAACTGGTCGGACGAGTTGGGCATTCCCGTCGAGATACTCGATGACGACCGCTTCTTCTGCTCCCCGGCTCAGTTCAGTCGTTGGGCAAAAGAGCGCAACAGCCTGCTGATGGAATATTTCTACCGCGATATGCGCCGTCGTACCGGCTATCTGATGGACGATGATAAACCCGCCGGTGACCGCTGGAACTTTGACCAAAGCAACCGCAAAGCCTGGAAAGGTGACCCACCCATTCCCGACCCGCCGACCGTCCAGCGGGATGAGATCGACAACGAAGTGCTGGCGCTGGTCGAAAAAGAGTTCGGTCACCACACCGGCAATCTGCAGCCGTTTCTGTGGGGCACACGGCGCAGTCAGGCTAAACGTGCCCTCGATTTCTTTATTGAAGAATGCCTGCCCTGCTTCGGCGACTATCAGGATGCCATGGCACGTGGTGAATCGCGCCTGTTTCACAGCCTGCTGTCGCCCTACCTGAACTGCGGTCTGCTGACGGCAAAACAAGTCTGTGAC
>JBPEXS010000015.1:0-1740 GCA_052031325.1 Thalassolituus sp.
AGTGCAGAAATCACTGACCAGGACTTCACACCACCGGTATACAGGAGTACGCGTTTGCCCTGCAGGCGTTCGCGCCATGGCTCAAGCTCTTTGCGGATACGGACTTCTTCGCGGGCGATCAAAGCCTCGGTGCGCTCGGTCAGATCCGGATCACCAATGAATTTTGCAAAATCACGCAGTGACTGGGAGGTATCGGTAATGCCGTAAAAACTGCCTTCAAACCACGGTGTCTGATAGCGGTCCTGCAGTTTGCGCGCGACGTTCAGCATGGCCTTGGAGCAGACCATCATATTCACTTCGGCACGGTGCATGGTCTGCACTTCATGGAAGCGCGCATCACCCGACAGTGTGCAGAGCACACGCAGACCGAGTTCATCCAGCAGAGGCAGTACAAACCAGAATTCACCGGCAATGTTGTACTCACCGATTAAATTCACGTCGTGAATTTTCTTGCCGTCGGTTTCCCATTCCGGCTTTTTCGGCTCCGGCTCGCGGGTACCGATCACGTACTTCACCATGGCCTCACCGGCGATACGGTTACCAAGGTTTTTAGTACCGTAAAAACCGGCGGCGTCTACGGGTACGATGGGTACACCCCAGCGTTCTTCGGCGGCCTTGCACACAGCATCGACATCGTCACCAATCAGGGCCGGCACACAGGTGTTGTAGACAAACACTGCCTCAGGGTTGTGATCTTCTATCGTCTGTTTGATCGAATGAAACAGGCGTTTTTCACCACGCCCCATGATCACATCCTGTTCCGTCAGGTCTGTCGTCATACCAATTTTGTACAGGGTCGGGCCGCTGGAGCGGGTACCGCGGTTATCCCATGAGCTGCCTGCACAGGCAATCGGGCCGTGCACCACATGCGCCACATCGGCGATAGGTAATAACGCAATCTGGGCACCATCAAAGGCACAGCCACCATCCGTCGCACCGGGCTTCGGCTTGGCACAACCAGATTTCTCCTTTTTGTTGTGCTCGCAGGCCGGTTCATCGAGCAATTCGGCGATGTCTTTAGCTTTCATCGGTACCCCCTGCTGGATTCATAGAACGGATGTCGGTGTTAACAACGCGTTCTGTAGCAGGTGCAAACCTGAGGCCAGAGGGTTAAGTGACTGATTATTAGAGGGTTATAGCTGAAAAAGCTGTGTCACAAATGCGACAAGCCGGAAACGTTGGAAGAATTGTGACAATACGGGATTGTTGGGGTTGTGACATGAGCCGATGGTTAATATTAATCGCCTCCACAGATGAGGTAGCGCACTTTACCTTGGCCTTGTTCATCCAGATATAACGTCACTCTGGCACCCAGATAGAGAATATTGTCGTCACTGAACTGAGGCGGAGCTGTGCATTCGGCAGCAGTACCTTCGCCGTTAAATAAGCACCCCTGCTTAAGTGCAAAGACAAGGTCTGCATAGCAGCCCGGATTCACCTGCATCTCCAGCTGAAACCCCGGGTACCCGGCTGAGCCACCAAAGCCAATGACGGATTGCTCATTGAAAAAATCCGGTAATTCCTTATTAATTCTGTTTTCTAACACCTGTAGAAGATCACCGTACTCCCACAACATGGCTGACCGGCAATCACTTGGATCGGGACATGGATTTGCAGAAAGCACTGAGGGCAGTAATGCTACAAGGAGCAAGCGGTGTTTCATCCTGAATATCACCTTAAGAATTAACAGAAGAACTATTTTGATTTACCGATCCGGCGTGTCGCAGGCAACTCCGACAC
>JBPEXS010000150.1:0-4442 GCA_052031325.1 Thalassolituus sp.
CTCAGCAAATCTCGCGCTTCATCAAAGCAACCCAGCCTCAGCCAAGCAGTTCCTTCAGACGACGGACCGCTTCCTTCAGGTTATCCATGCTGGTCGCGTACGACAGACGCATATACCCCGGCGTACCAAACGCCGAACCCGGCACCATGGCCACGCCCGTGTCATTCAGCACTTTCTCAGCGAAGTCGACGTCACTTTCGATACCGAGATCCGCCATCGCACCTTTGAAACTTGGGTACGCGTAGAAGGCACCGTCAGCGGTGATGCATTCAACACCTTTGATGTCATTCAGTGCATCAATCAGATAGTCATGGCGCTCTTTAAAGGCGGTGACCATCGGCTTCACCGATTCCAGACCACCGGTCAGCGCTGCTTCGGCAGCCACCTGTGAGATGGAGGTCGGGTTGGAGGTGCTCTGCGACTGAATTTTCTTCATCGCGCCGATCAGTTTGGCCGGGCCAGCGGCGTAACCGATACGCCAGCCTGTCATGCTGTACGCTTTGGAGACACCATTCAGCACGATGCTGCGCTCATACAGGTCCGGGCAGACGGTGACGATATTCTCGAATGTAAAGTCAGCCCACCAGATGTGCTCGTACATATCGTCGGTCGCGATCAGCACATTCGGGTATTTGCGCAGCACATCGCCCAGGGCTTTCAGCTCGTCAGCGTTGTAAGCGACGCCCGATGGGTTGGACGGGCTGTTAAGGACGACCATTTTGGTCTTCTCGGTAATGGCCGCATCCAACTGCTCTGGTGTGATTTTAAAGCGGGTGCTTTCGTCGGTTTCAATAAATACCGGCTCGCCTTCGGCAATTTTGACGATATCCGGATACGACACCCAGTAAGGAGCCGGAATCACGACTTCGTCGCCTGGGTTGATCAGGGCCAGACAGAGGTTAAAGAAGCTCTGCTTACCACCGCAGGAGACCAGCAGCTGGTTCGCTTCGTAGTCCAGGCCGTTGTCGTTCTTCAGCTTGGCGATAATGGCCTTTTTCAGCGCTGGGGTGCCGTCAACGGCGGTGTACTTGGTGAAACCGGATTCAATGGCTTTGATGGCGGCCTGTTTGATGTGTTCCGGCGTATCGAAGTCGGGCTCACCAGCGCCCAGACCAATAATGTCCTTGCCTTCCGCTTTCAGTACCGCCGCGCGGTTGGTGACCGCCAGGGTCGGGGAGGGCTTGATCAGAAAGGTGCGATCAGACAGGGTCAGGTCCAAAACAGAATCCTCAAAAACAGCGTTGAAAAACCGTATAATGTTACAAGATTTAAGCTTTCACTGGAATCCTGATGAGCAAAGCATTTGAGCTTTCATCCCGTTACGAACCGGCTGGTGACCAGCCAGAAGCCATCCGCCAGCTGACGGCGGGCATTGAGGCTGGTCTGCTGAAACAGACGCTGCTGGGCGTCACAGGTTCCGGTAAAACATATACCATGGCGAACATCATCGCCAACTGTGGGCGCCCGGCCATCATCATGGCGCACAATAAGACCCTCGCTGCGCAGTTATACGGAGAATTCAAAGAGTTTTTTCCGAATAATTCGGTTGAATACTTCGTCTCTTATTATGACTACTACCAGCCAGAGGCGTACGTTCCGGCCTCGGATACCTTTATTGATAAAGATGCCTCCGTAAACGAACACATTGAGCAGATGCGTCTGTCGGCGACCAAAGCCTTGATGGAACGTCGTGATGCCATCATCGTCTGTACGGTATCGGCCATCTATGGTCTGGGTGACCCGGATTCGTATCTGAAAATGATGCTGCACCTGGTGCGCGGCGATCAGGTGGATCAGCGCACGATTCTGCGCCGTTTAGCCGAGCTGCAATACACCCGCAATGACGCCGATTTTCACCGTGGTACCTATCGGGTACGCGGTGAAGTGATTGATATCTTTCCCGCGGAAGCCGATGACGAAGCCATCCGGGTTGAATTGTTTGATGATGAAGTCGAGCAGATCAGCAGCTTTGATCCACTTACCGGCCAGATCTACAACCGTCTGGCGCGGGTGACTGTGTATCCGAAGACACACTACGTGACTCCGCGGGAGAAAATTCTTGAGGCGATCGAGGGCATCAAAACCGAGCTGGATGAGCGCCTTGCGTACTATAAAGAAGAAAATCTGCTGGTCGAGCTGCAGCGGCTGGATCAGCGTACCCGCTACGACATCGAGATGATGCAGGAGCTGGGTTACTGCTCAGGCATTGAAAACTACTCGCGTTATCTTTCCGGGCGCGAGGCCGGGGCACCGCCGCCGACCTTGTTTGACTATATACCCAAAGATGCGCTGGTGTTTGTCGATGAATCCCACGTCACGATTCCTCAGATTGGTGGCATGTACCGGGGCGACCGCTCGCGTAAAGAGACCCTGGTGCAATTTGGGTTCCGTCTGCCATCGGCACTGGATAACCGCCCTATGCGCTTTGAAGAGTGGGAAGCGATTGTGCCGCAGTGCATCTTTGTCTCGGCAACTCCAGGCCCCTATGAAAACGAACATCAGGACGCGGTGGTGGAGCAGGTGGTACGACCGACGGGGCTGGTTGACCCTGAGATTGAAGTGCGCCCGGCGACCGGCCAGGTGGATGATGTGCTGCATGAACTGAATGAACGCATCGCCAACGGTGAGCGTATTCTGATTACGGTGCTGACCAAACGCATGGCGGAAGATCTGACGGAGTTCCTGAACGAACAGCAGATCAAGGTGCGTTATCTGCACAGCGACATTGATACCGTCGAGCGGGTGGAGATTATCCGTGACCTGCGCCTGGGTGAGTTTGATGTACTGGTCGGGATTAACCTGCTGCGGGAAGGTCTCGATATACCGGAGGTTTCACTGGTAGCGATTTTCGATGCGGATAAAGAAGGCTTTCTGCGTTCTGAGCGTTCATTGATTCAGACCATCGGCCGTGCGGCGCGAAATCTGAATGGTAAAGCGATTCTCTACGCCGACCGCATTACTGATTCCATGAAAAAAGCCATGGATGAAACCGAACGTCGTCGTGAAAAACAGATCGCCTTTAACGAAGAAAATGGCATCACTCCGAAAGGTGTTATTAAGTCAGTGGCGGATATTCTTGAGGCTGCGCCACCTCCGGGCAAAAAAGGCAAACAGCGTGGTCGGGTGAAAGGCAAAGTTGCAGAAGATAAAGCAACCTATGGTGATGACTGGCAGACACTGTCGTCGGCTGAGCTGGGTAAAGAAATTAATAAAGTGGAAGACCGCATGTTTAAAGCAGCCCGTGATCTCAACTTTGAAGAAGCGGCCAAACTGCGTGATCAGCTGCATGCCATGAAAGAGAGAATGATCCAGAACAGTTAACATCCTTGCAATTGCTCTGGATCAGTCTGCTATGAAACCCGCCATGGCGGACTCAGTCTGTTTTCTCCTGCCCAATAGAGTTTGATTTTATTTCCTGAGGGATCAAACAAAACCGCTTCGCGCCAGAGGTAAGGTTTATCTTCTGGTGTCTGCTCAAATTCCAGACCTGCCGAACTCAGATGGGCAAAGGCCTTATCCAGTTTTTCCGTTTCAAAATAAATGACGGCCCCTTGATAAAAATCAGCATCTTCTTTAACCAGTGAAAAGCTGGCATCGCCTTCAGGGCTTTTAAAGCGCACATAATCTGGCGTATCGACAATCAGTACACACCCCAGTTTCAGATAAAAACGTTTTGACTCTGTGATGTCTCTCGCCGGGATGGCTACCTGGTTTAATTTCATATGCCGATAAATACTCCGAAGCAGATAACAACCAGAGACAGTATGCCGATATTCCAGATCAGGGTTCTGACACCGGTTAAACCAAAGGCATAAATAAAGGTATAAGCCAGGCGCGAAGCAGTAAATACAATCGCTCCCCATTGTGTCATGCTGTTGGATACGCCGGTTTCTGCCACAATGAATATAAGAGGCGCAAAAATAATTCCTGATTCTATGGTGTTACGGATTACCCGCTCCATCCTGTTCACAAGCAGGCTTTGCGTACCCGGGGGCAGATCGCGGTTACCCATAACATAACGGAATCCGTAATCATTGATCGCAATGATCGCCTGCATAAGAATGATAAACAGCGTCATAAAGCAGTAGAAAAGCAATGCAGTCAGTTCAATGTTCATTTTTTATTACCTGTGAGTGTGTGTCCGGATGACTTTATGATGTTTAAAACGCTGGCAGGGGGGCGGATGCAGATTCTGATTCTGTAATCTGGAGTGATGAGTATTCATCGACCCACTGCAGAATATACTCGGCTACATTTTCCCAACCGGGTTGCAGTACGGTCAGATGATTACGGTTCTGAAAGGTTATAAAGTCCGTATGAGAAGGTGAGTTACGGTATTTTTTGAAGTTCGACCGGTTCAGGCTGTCGGGAATAATGTGATCTTTACCCCCGGCGATGATCAGCAGAGGTTCTCTGGCTGTCTGTGTTGTGATTTTTCCATC
>JBPEXS010000151.1:0-5779 GCA_052031325.1 Thalassolituus sp.
GTTGCCGCCATCAATCTGCTGATCACCTCGACCGTCTGGCGCCAGGATCACAATGGCTTTACCCATCAGGACCCCGGATTTCTGGACCTGGTGGTCAACAAAAGTCCAGAGGTGACCCGGATCTATCTGCCGCCCGATGCCAACACCCTGTTGGCGGTAGCGGATCACTGTCTGCGCAGTGAAGATAAGATCAATGTCATCGTCTGCGACAAACAGTCCCATCTTCAGTACCTGCCCATGGATGAGGCCGTGGCTCATTGTGAGGCGGGGCTTGGTGTGTGGCAGTGGGCCTCCAGCGATGAGGGTAACGAGCCCGATGTGGTGGTGGTTGGCTGTGGCGATGTACCAACCAAAGAGGCACTCGCGGCAACGGCGATTCTCCGCTCTGAATTGCCAGAACTGAAAGTGCGCTTTATCAATGTGGTCGACCTGTTCTGTCTGACGTCACCCTGGATGCATCCGCACGGCCTTGATGATGAGACCTTTGACGCACTGTTTACCTGCGACAAGCCCGTCATCTTTAATTTTCATGCGTATCCCTGGTTGATTCATCGTCTGGCGTACAAGCGCACCAATCATCACAACCTGCATGTCCGTGGTTACACCGAGCACGGCAACATCAACACCCCGTTAGAACTGGCCATTATCAACGGCATTGATCGCTTCAGTCTGGTGTGTGACGTGCTTGCGCGGGTGCCAGGCCTGAATACCCGCCTGGGTGATCGGGTGGCCAGTCTCGGGCAATGGGCAAAAGATGAGCAGCAAGCCTGCCTGGCATACGCCCATGCCGAAGGTGTTGACCGGAGTGATATCGAACAGTGGTCCTGGGGGTACACCGAGAAACAATAACCAACTTTAGTAGTCTGCTATAAGTATCTGAAAATAAAGGTTTTAAAATGCCAAAACTAACGTTTTATGGTGCCACAGAAGGCGTGACTGGCTCGCTCTATCTGCTGGAGTCGGGGCAGTCGCGCATCCTTCTCGATTGCGGTTTGTTTCAGGGGCGGCACGAAGAAGAATCCAACAACCTCAAGCCACTGCCATTTGATGTGGCAGGCATTGACGCCGTTGTGCTATCACACGCGCATCTGGATCACAGTGGCCGCCTGCCGTTACTGGTAAAACAGGGCTACGGTGGCCCGATTTATATGACCCAGCCCACTTCAGAGCTGATCGCCATTCTGTTGAAAGACGCAGCCTCTCTGCAGGAGCGCGATGTCGAGTGGGAGAACCGTCGTCGACGGCGTTCCGGTAAACCTGAAATTGATCCCCTGTACACGCAGGATGACGCAGAAGCAGCACTCTCATTGTGTGCCGATCGACCGTACCATCAGGCTTTTGAAATCACCCGTGGTGTCAGTGTGCGTTTCTGCGATGCAGGGCACATACTGGGTTCATCCATTGTTGAGGTTTTCATTCAGGAAGACGGCCATTCTAAAAAGCTGGTGTTTTCCGGAGATCTGGGCAACTCCCAGGCGGCTCTGCTGCGCGACCCGGATATTGTCGAAGACGCCGACATTCTCCTGCTGGAATCCACTTATGGCGACCGGGACCACAAATCCATGGACGACACTCTGGAAGAGTTTGAACAGGTGCTGGAAGACGCCAGTCGCAATGGCGGCAACATACTGATTCCATCGTTTGCGGTAGGGCGCACGCAGGAGATTATTTTCCGTCTCGGCGAGCTGTACCAGAAGGGCAAGCTGCCCCATCAGGCGGTCTACCTCGACAGCCCCATGGCCATTGCCGTAACAAGAGTCTACAACCAGCATCAGAACGTCTACTCGGACGAAGATATGAATGCCATTGAGCGCGCCGGAGACAACAACCCATTCACACCCGAAAGCCTGAAAACCTTTCTGCCCACTCTGAGGTTTTCGGAATCCACCGAAGAATCCATGGCGCTCAACAAGATCAAAAGTGGCGCCATCATCATTGCCGGCAGTGGCATGTGCAACGGTGGCCGAATCCGCCACCATCTGAAACACAACCTCTGGCGCAAACAGTCTCATGTGGTGTTTGTTGGCTTTCAGGCCATAGGGACGCCGGGCCGCACCCTAATCGACGGTGCCAAAAGCATCCGCATGGCGGGTGAAGAAATCGTTGTACGTGCCGCGATACATACCCTTGGTGGTTTTTCCGCTCATGCCAGCCAGACGCAGCTGCTGGAATGGCTGTCACATTTTGAAAGCAGTCAGCCGCGCTTATTTCTGGTGCATGGGGAAGACACTGCCAAACGGGCACTGAAGCAGGCCGTGGAAGCAAGGGGATGGCAGGCAACCATCCCGACACTGGGTCAGACCATTGAGTTTTAACCACAGACTATGAGTAAAAAGTTTCGCAAGGCCCAGGTAACACCCAGCGCCGCAGACGATATCAGGCACGCCGATAATTCCGGGTTGCACAGCCCGTCGTACCGTCTCGCGTACGCCGACGAAACGTTTCTGCTTAAAGACGAACTGCGCGCCGTACGTCTTCAGCTGGAGTGGCTCAAACCCGACCTGGTTCAGGATGAGCAGGGGATTGATTCCACGGTGGTGGTGTTCGGCGGTGCACGATTCCGCGAGGACGACCACTCAGATGAGAATTCGTCACCGGGTGTTTCTTATTATGACGAGGCACGGCAATTCGCCCGCAGGGTTACGCAGCTGTCGCTGGCACACGATCGCCGTGAATATGTCATCACCACCGGAGGCGGGCCAGGCATTATGGAAGCCGCCAACCGTGGCGCACAGGATGCCGGTGGCATCAGCATCGGACTCAATATCGTCCTGCCGTATGAGCAGACCCCCAATGCCTACATTACGCCCGACCTGTGTTTTCAGTTTCATTATTTTGCCGTGCGCAAAATGCACTTTCTGAACCGTGCCGTCGGCCTGGTGGCCTTTCCGGGCGGGTTTGGCACCATGGATGAATTGTTTGAAACCCTGACTCTGGTACAGACCCGTAAAGTGGACCGGTTTCCGATTGTGCTGGTCGGGCGGGACTACTGGACGCAGGCCATTAACTTTCAGTTTCTGGCTGACCAGGGTGCGATCAGTCAGGACGATCTGAAACTCTTCAGTCTGGTCGACAGTGCTGATGAGGCGCTGAAGGTGCTCTGTGATGTCTGGGGTGTCTGTCCGGCAGACGAATAGCTGCGTCTGTGACTAATGACAAGACGCCTTGTAGAAATGGCCACCTTAACAGGCCGTGGAACAATTTCCTGCATTGAATTTCATTAATAGGTTTTATTAATAACTCCCGTGGAACACCGATTCTGACTGGGCTTTAGCGGAGGCTTTCTGGCGCGAGGCTGGCAGGTCTTCATTGCTGGTTAGCGTGTCTGCGAAGAATCACGCCCTGAAAACCAATGGCTGATTGCAGAGTCCGGGTGAATTAAAGCTCTGTATAATGGTCATTCCACCCATTCCGATAATAACAATTATCGGAAATTACATAGATTGATGCATCGCTCTATCGAGGCTTTACTGGCAGATTTAATGACAGTCCCTGTACGTTGTCTTTGCCAGGAGCCTTTGTCAGTTATCGCAGATCACTCTCCAAGATTACTCTCCAAGATTACTCTCCAAGATTACTCTCCAAGATCACTCTCCAGCCCGATCCTCTGATCAGCAGTTGCCGCGTGTTACTTAGCGTCTCTGAGGTCACCCTTTTCAGGTTAATCGCTTCAGGATGTCAGCCACTCAGTAACGACCGCCTGCTCGAACATGATGTTCCCGGCCATGACATATGGTGCATCATCGTTCAAAACCAGCTGGCAGGTTTAGCTGCACACTTCTGAAGCGCATCTGCTTATTGCTGCTCTTTGATGGTGAGATCTCTGTTTCTTTCCGGGCCTGCGGATCTCGCCTACACATCGCTGCTCTGGGCTTCAGGCCCTGAATTTACAAGCACTCCTAAAAACCTGTCCAATCAGTCAGGTTTGGCCCGCATGTTGCAATTCCGGCTTAGTTTCTTTTCAGGCGGATCCAATGCGCTTCATGTTTTACCCAAACACATTTTCTCTCAGAACTCGCCAGGCCAGACCTGCGCACGGGCGTCTATCCTTGATCTGCTCCGTGGTGCTTCTGACCGTTTCTGCCCCGGTTTATTCTGCAGCCTCTGGTGATGTGCCCGCCTACAATCCCGATGAATTTCTTGAGACCTACTGCGGCCGCTGTCACAACGATGACCGCATGTCTGCCAACTGGTCGCTGACCATGATTGATCACGGTGATATCGCAGCTGGTGAAGAACTTGCCCGCTGGGAAAGTATCCTGCGCACGACCCGTTTCAATGAGATGCCGCCAGCCAATCGTAAACAGCCCTCGGACACAGAAAAGGCAGAGTTTCTCTCGTGGCTGACCACCGAGCTGGAGCAGCGCTCAATCTCTGCGCCTGACCCTGGCCGGGCGACACTGCGTCGCCTTAACCGCAATGAATACGCCAACGCAGTCCGCGACCTGCTGGGCGTTGAGATGGATATTTCTGAACAGTTACCTGCTGACGACACCGGGTATGGCTTCGACAATATTGCCGATGTACTGTCGGTTTCGCCCATTCTGATGGAGAAGTACATCCGCGTGGCTGGCCGTATCAGTCAGATGGCGACCGGGCAGTCTTCCACACAGCCTTACGTCACCACGTATGTTTTGCCAAAAGACGGTTCCGTGCTGAACCAGGGTGTGCCTTCGTATGACTGGCGCATGAGTACCGATCTGCCACTCAGTTCCCGTGGCGGCAACGCGTTTGATTATTACGCCCCCTTTGACGCGACCTATGTCATCAGTGGCTATCTGAACTCCAATACCAACAATGAAGTCGACCGGCTTGAAGATAACCGGGTTAAGTTTGAAGTGCCTCTGAGTGCGAGCATGCATTCTGTGGGTATGACGTTCCGGAAATCCCTGTCACTGGATGAGCGGGTCGAAGTGCACCGCAACACCACCGACAAAGTCCCTCTGCCGGTGGCTGAGCCCCACATGCTTACTCTGGATTTTATCGTCGACGGTGCCCGCGTTGGCAGTACAGAAGTGCCCTCTTACTACATGTCGCCACGTTATGCGCAACACAACTTTCCACGGGACGTATTGCAGATTGATGTGGATGGCCCTTATGACATCACAGGTCAGACTGTTATGCCTTCACAGGAAAGAATATTTACCTGCAGGCCCAACTTCCTTCCGTTTTCAGAGCAGCGCTGTGCGCGACGAATCATTGAGGGTCTTGCGCATAAAGCCTGGCGGAGCCCGGTTGCAGCAGAGGACATCAAACCACTGCTGCAGATCTATGAGTCGGTTGCCGCGACTGATGAAGATCGTGGCTTTGAGCTGGGTATCGGCGCTGCTGTACAGGCGTTGCTGGTGTCACCCCGCTTTCTGTTTCTGAACGAAGCTACTCCGGCGGAGGTACGCCCCGGTGAGTTGTACCACATCAGCGACAGTGAATTTGCCATGCGCCTGTCACTCTTCCTATGGAGCAGCATTCCGGATGATGAGTTGTTGTCTCTGGCAGAACAGGGTCGTCTGCGAGATCCGGTTGTTCTGCAGCGCCAGATCCGTCGTATGCTTGAGGATGACAAGGCGGTGGCGCTGACAGAAAACTTTGCCGGTCAGTGGCTGTACCTGCGTAATCTTGAGCATCACAGGGCGGACGTCTATCTCTACCCTGAATTTGATGCCCCGCTGCGTGTAGCCATGCGCAAAGAGAGTGAACTCTTCTTTGCTTCTGTGCTGCAGGACAACGCCAGCGTACTGAACTTCCTCGACAGTGATTACACCTGGCTCAATGAACGGCT
>JBPEXS010000152.1:0-1843 GCA_052031325.1 Thalassolituus sp.
TATAATGCGCCGCCTTTCCCGCAACCTCATTCTGGAAGGCCCACTATATGTTGCGTATTGCTCAGGATGCACTCACTTTTGATGATGTGCTGTTAGTTCCCGGTTATTCCGAGATTCTGCCCAATCAGGTTTCCCTGAAAACCCGCCTCACGCGCGGTATCGCCCTGAATATCCCCCTCGTTTCTGCTGCCATGGATACCGTGACAGAAGCTCGTCTGGCGATTGCTCTGGCGCAGGAAGGCGGTCTGGGTGTGATCCATAAGAACCTGACGGCTGAAGAGCAGGCGGCTGAAGTCCGCAAGGTGAAAAAATACGAAAGTGGTGTTGTTAAAGATCCGATTACGGTTCCGAGCACAGCCACCATTCAGGAAGTTCTCTCTCTGGCCATGGCCAACAACATCTCCGGTATGCCGGTGGTCGATAATGGCGAACTGGTCGGCATCGTCACCAGTCGAGATGTGCGTTTTGAGAAGAACCTGGCGGCAACCGTTGCCTCGGTGATGACTCCGAAAGAGCGTCTGATCACCGTCAAAGAGGGCACCAGCCCGCGCGAGGTGCAGGATCTGCTGCACATTCACCGTATTGAAAAAGTTCTGGTCCTCAACGACAGCGATCAGCTGGTCGGCATGATGACCGTAAAAGACATCGAGAAGGCGAAAGCTTTCCCGAATGCTGCCAAAGACGACCAGGGTCGCCTGCTGGTGGGTGCTGCTGTGGGGACAGGCCCGGGCACCGAAGACCGTGTTGACGCTCTGGTGAAAGCCGGTGTTGATGTGATTGTGGTGGATACTGCCCACGGTCACACCTCTAACCCGGGCGGTACCGGTGTGATTGACCGCGTACGCTGGGTGAAGCAGAACTACCCGGATGTACAGGTGATCGGCGGTAACATCGCCACCGCTGAAGCGGCTATCGCTCTGGCTGAAGCCGGTGCAGACGGCGTTAAGGTGGGTATCGGCCCAGGTTCCATCTGTACCACGCGTATCGTTGCAGGTGTGGGTGTGCCACAGATTTCTGCCGTCGCTAATGTGGCTGAAGCCATGGCCAAATACGACGTGCCTGTGATTGCCGACGGTGGTATCCGTTTCTCGGGTGACATCGCGAAAGCGCTGGTGGCGGGTGCGAGTGTCGTTATGGTTGGCTCTATGCTGGCGGGTACTGACGAAGCACCGGGAGAAGTTGAACTGTATCAGGGGCGTGCGTACAAATCGTACCGTGGTATGGGTTCTCTGGGGGCTATGGGCCAGAGCCAGGGTTCTTCTGACCGTTACTTCCAGGATAAGAACGCCGGTACTGACAAACTGGTTCCAGAAGGCATTGAAGGCCGTATCGCCGTGAAAGGCCCGCTGGGCAATATCGTGCATCAGCTGATGGGTGGTGTGCGTGCCTCCATGGGGTATACCGGTTGTGGCACCATTGATGAGATGCGTACCAAGCCTCAGTTTGTGCGTATTACGGCGGCAGGTATGAATGAATCTCACGTTCATGACGTGCAGATCACCAAAGAAGCACCGAACTACCGTCTGGGCTAACACCACACGGTAAATCAGGGGATGACCGCTGCTCAGTGTTAATCAGCAAGAGACGCGGTCATCCCTTTTTAATTTTCTATTCATCACATTTCTTCGGAAGGTTTTATGTCACAGGACATCCATTCACAGCGTATTCTGATTCTGGATTTCGGTTCCCAGTACACCCAGCTGATTGCCCGCCGCGTGCGCGAAATCGGTGTGTTTTCTGAGATCCGCGCTTTTGATATGTCTGAAGACGAGATCCGTGACTACAAGCCTGACGGCATCATCCTGTCGGGTGGCCCGGAGTCAGTGACTGAAGAGGGTTCACC
>JBPEXS010000153.1:0-1061 GCA_052031325.1 Thalassolituus sp.
GCATCCATTCGTAATAGGCACGCACGGCGGCGTGCAGGCGCTCTGACCAGTCACCGCGACTGTCCGGATGATTCTCTGAGCCCCCCAGCCAGGCATTATTCGCGACTTCATGATCGTCCCAGATCACGATAAACGGATGCTGGCGATGCACCGACTGGGAGTCTTTATCGGCTTTGTAGCAGGCGTGGCGTGAGCGGTAATCCTGCAGTGTGAAGGTCTCTCCCAGAGGTTCATGCACCCGCCCGGTACGCAGGGAATAATCGGTGCCTGCGTATTCGTAGATGTAGTCACCTAGGTGCAGAATCAGATCCAGATCCGTACGCGTGGCCAGTTCGCGGTACACATTGAAATAACCGTGGGTGTAATTCGAGCAGGAGGTAAACGCGATACGCAGATGATCAATACTGCCTTCGGGCAAGGTGCGCGTGTGACCCGTATCTGACCACTGCCCCGCCGCAGCAAACGCATAGTAATAATCCGTCGCAGGCTGCAGTCCCTGTGCATCCACCTTCACGGTGTAATCGCGGTCGGGCCCGGTGACACCCTCACCTTCAGTGACGATGTCGCGCAGGGTTTCGTCCCGGGCGATGACCCACTGATAGCGCAGATACGCCCCGGGCGCCTGTTTATTATTGGGGGATATACGGGTCCAGAGAATAACGGCGTCGGTCAGTGGATCACCGCTGGCGACCCCATGTCGGAAGGGGTAATCCACCGGCTGACTGCGGCCAGACAATCCCGGCAACGCAAAGCTGCTGGCCAGACTGTCGAGCAAAAATTCACGACGCGATAAAGGCATGGATGCCACTCGTGGGGTGTTCCGCTTTGGCGCTATTAAACGGTGGCCCCATGACAGTGACATGGCTGTCTTCTGACAATCCTGTGACAAACCGAACTCATCCCGGTGTTACCGGTCTGTGATTCCTCCTATACTGAATCCAACCTATCCGGAAACCCCGTTTTGCCTCAGGAATACCTCTTATGTCCGCTGTTTTAGTGTCCGCCACTGAGGGCACACCGCTTCACCTGATTGAAAAACACGCCTTTGCAGACTGGCTGAC
>JBPEXS010000154.1:0-7516 GCA_052031325.1 Thalassolituus sp.
CACGATTTTTCAAAGCGAATAGCTCTCCGAGACAGGACGTCGAGGAAGGCATGCTGAGGCAGGACGCCGAATCATGCCGTGAGCGTTAAGAGCTTGCGAAAAATCGTGAAACAGCGAGGAACACAGCGCGAAGCAGGAGGGTGGGCTAGCGCCGGGAGGATGCATTCCTCCCAGGAGCGAAACAATTATTCGGTTTACTGGATTGCTTCGCTCCCGCCCGCAATGCCGATACTTGGAGCGAAAGCTGTATTGAAATGATTCGCTCACGCTCGCAATGACGATGTCTAAATAAGTTAAACCGCGTTCTAGTCAGGAGGAAGGGCACGCGCCAGTCGGGACTAGGCGTCCCCAGGCATTCCTCCCAGGAGCGAATAATGTAAACAGTTTTACTGGATTGCTTCGCTCACGCTCGCAATGACGATACCTAGAGCGAAAGCTGTAATGGAATGATTTGCTTCACTTCTGCTTTAACGAACCAGTCGAACAAAGAGTTAACCCCTGATTAAATTCTCCCTGATCTTCTCTTCCAACCACACAGGATCATCCATCGGCAGATCATGCCCCGCTTCCGGATGCGACAACAATGGCTTCTTCCATTGCCGGGCAATGGCCTTCGTACACCCCGGTTTCACCAGCTGATCCCCTAGCGCGTTATACAGCACGATATTCTCAACCGGTGCCTCCAACGGCCCCTGATAGCCACTGGAGCCAATCAGTTGTACGAAGATATTGCGCCATTTCAGTGGATGTCGCTCTGCGAAGGTCATCCAGGCTTCATGGTCGGCCATGCCCATGGGCTGGTTCATGGTCAGTCTGAGGATGGTTTCTTCAAGTCGCTGGCGCGAACCTGTGGTGCTGATCAGCTTGAGGAAGGAGCTGGCTTTCATTCTCTGCCAGGGCAGTGACAGGTTGGCGAGGCTGGTATTGATCAGGTGCAGTTGGCGGACTTCCTGCGGGTAACGCCTGGCCCATTCAGTGGCGATCATGGCCCCCATCGACACGGCGATGATGACGACTGGACGTTGGGTGTGGGTGATGACCTGAGCGCGCATGGCTTCCATCATGGCAGCGATGGAGGTTGGCGTATTCTGCTCGGAGAGAAAGCCGTTGCCGGGCAGCTCAGGCTCGATTACCTGAAAATCCTTGTCGAACCGGCGCGGAAAGTTGCCCCAGTGAAAACGGCTGCGGATCAGCCCGCGCAGAAATACCAGATCGGGCTTATCAGACGTCACATTCACTGCAGCGACCATGGCAGGTATTACCAGACGGTGAAGAAGCGGTGCACGCTGAACTGGAAGGCGGTGGCCGCATCGTAGTCGTAACCGAGGTTGGTGCGGTCCAGTGTCAGGCGGTAGTCCCAGTGATTCCAGGTGCGGGCGACACCAACCCGGAAGTGCCAGTAGTCGTCGGTGTTTTCGCCACCAAAGTTCATGTCTTCGTTGGCGTCGGTCAGTTTGTGCCAGGCAGTGTGCAGCTCGATGGAGAAGTTATTCGGCTGAAACGTGTAAGACACTTCATACACATTCTGACCGGAGTTGCTGCCGAAGTAGCTGTCGGTGTAGCGGTAACCCAGCATCAGATTACGCTTCCATAACAAGCGGGCTGCGGTTTCGGTGTAGGCAGTGCCATCCAGCGCGTCATCGCCATGGAACGTAAAGCGGGTGACACTGGCATCACCTGACCATTTGCGCCAGATAGGAAAGTTAACGCCGCCGTAGAGATCCCACTCGGAGTGCAGGCTGTCTTCACCGCCATGATTAACGTTGCTGCCCCAGAGACCGCCATAGATGCCGGTCGGGTGTGTTGCCGTAAGACCTGCCTGCCAGGCGAGGTTACCGCCGGTCTGGCTGATACCGTCGCGGACAAACTCAGAAGTAATGCCTGCATCGGCGGTGACTCCGGCTTTCGCCGTCAGAGAAAACAGGGCTACAAACAGGCAGGGCAACAGCGTGCGGTTAAAGCGGGTCATCGGTGTCTCAGGACTCATCAGAAATTCAGGTACAGATATGGGCCAGCAGTGTAACGGATAGGTGCATGGCTGTTAAGAAATCTCTCTTAACCTTACATATCAATTCATGGCACATCCGTTCACGGATTTATCCTGTCAGGCTTTCACTGACGCGCAGGCTAAAAGTATTGCAGTTCTTCACCATGCTGATGCACATCCGCCTTCAGAGGCTGGTGGTCAACTTCAGAGGTGCGTCGCTGTACCAGCGGCGCAGTGCGGAGTCCATGGCCACCTGTTGTTCTGCGGTGGTGGCCGGAACCCAGTCGGGCATAGTGCGTGCTGCCGACAACAGAAACTCCATCAGAATCAGGTGACGGCGCAGAATCCGTTGCTGCCGGTGAGGCAGCACTGGATTAAACAGTTTGTGATAACGGAACAGGTGTCGTGGGTTTTTCTTCACCCAGAGCCAGGAGCCCATTTCCAGAGTGACCGGAATGAAATGCCCCTGTGGCTGGCGCAGGCGATAACCGTCGTAGAGATAATCCCAGAGATCGCCATTGGTGGTGTAGCTGTGCGCCTGAGGCTCAAACAGGTACATGTCTCTGTGCTGCGGGTAACTGCTTTCAAACAACTCGGTCATTGAGTGGGCGGTGCCAATACCTTCCCAGGGGTGGGTACTGCGGGCGTAGGGAAACCACAGGCGGTCACGGGTGCCAAAGCCTGAGTGACAGTCGAGACTGATGCAGTAGGGTTTATGACCGATGGTCTGGAGTACGGCATCGGTCAGGGCCTGGCTCTCGGCCTCCAGACTGTTGCCGGCACTGCCACGATACCAGGGCAGCAGAGGGCTGATGCGATGACCACCGACCAGCCAGGGGGTGCGGCCTTCGGCCTCTACCGGGGCATTGCGCATCAGATCGACCCCATTGGGGTTGCAACGGCTGTTATCGGCCATGCCTCCAGGGTTCACGATGGGGATGATCAGCAGATGCAGTTTTGACAGCATCTCCTGCATTGCCGGATCCCAGTGCAGGCGGCGGATCAGGGTTTTCAGAAACGCCAGGATGACCTGAGTACCGATACGCTCCACGCCATGTACGCCACCGACCAGCACCAGTGCCGGTGTATCAGGGGCGGTATTACCCATCTCCAGTACGTAAAAGGGGAGGGCCAGGCCCTTGCGTTGGATATGAACCGGAACCCGCACACTCATGTAGGCTTTGCCTTCATCGATCAGGCGTTCGAGTTCCGTCAGTTCAGGGAGTTCGTCGTACAGGCGCTGCTTTTGCTGAATCACGGCGCGGTCTCGGTGAAGAATCCGGAGGCCATTATGGGTGGGCGAACCCACTCTGTCACCCCTCAACCTGCGGATACTTCAGGGCTGAATGACTGATATCCAGGTTCCTCTGTGGGCAATAATTGAGCACCCGCAGCGGTTTCGATACACTCGCGGCTTTTCAGAGGAATTCCCTATGTCTGTGGATATCCGTGTCCGGGGCTATCATCTCGATATCTACCAGCATGTGAACAATGGCCGCTACCTTGAGTTCCTTGAAGAGGCGCGTTGGGATTTTATCGGTGAAACCGGTTTTGATACCGCAGCCAAGGCTCTGGGCGTGGCTTTTGTGATTGTGAATATCAATATCAATTACCGTATTCCAGCCGTGGTGAATGATCTCTTGCGGGTCGATGTGAAGGTCGGTCGTATTGGCAATAAAAGCTGTCAGTTTGAACAGAAAATTATGAAAGTGGTTGATGGCGTCGAAACGGATCTGATTGTCGATGCGGTCAATACGGTCTGTTTTATGGATCTGAAAACCGGTAAGTCAGTACCCATTGAGGGCGAACTGTTACGAATTCTGGAAGAGGCGCAACAAGCATGACCGACGGTCTGAATGAACCCCTCAAAGAAGTGCTCGATGAAATCCGTGGTTTTCTGCTGTGCCCGACCCCCGATGCCTGGGTTCAGGCTGCGCTGAATGAGCAGGAGATCCTGCTGATTGATCACGCAAACTGTGAGAAAAAAGCCGCCTCAACGGCGATGAACCTCATGTACAAGTACGTGGATCGTGATGACCTGCTGACCAAAATGAGCCAGCTGGCCCGTGAAGAGCTGCTGCACTTTGAGCAGGTCGTCGGCATCATGAAAGACCGCGGTATCACCTATCGTCACGTCAGTTCTTCGCGTTATGCCTCAGGCCTGCGTCAACACGTGCGTCAGGGAACTCAGTATGAGCTGATTGATGTGCTGATCTGCGGCGCGTTAATTGAAGCCCGTTCGTGTGAGCGCTTCGCCTGCCTGATGCCGCACCTCGATCCGGTACTGTCGAAATTTTATCGTTCGCTCTTACGCTCAGAAGGGCGTCATTATCAGGATTACCTGACTCTGGCACGTCAATACGCTGGCGAAGATATACAGCCACGTATCGACGAATACCGCGCCATTGAGCGTGAGCTGATCGAATCCCCGGATCCGGACTTCCGCTTTCACAGCGGTATCCCGGTCGCGGCCTGACTCCTGTGGCCTTTCCGTCGCTCACTCCCTGGTACTCTGACCACCTGGCTGGCTGGGATTCTCCACCAACTGGACAGTCAGGGGTTGAAGGGACAGAAGCCGGGCAGGCCTTTCATATCCTGCACGGGAATGGTTTCTGTGCCCGGGTGCTGGAGCCAGTGGCTCAACGGATTCATAACTCATACCCCGACAGTCAGTGGTTGTTTACCGATCTTCCGGGGCACGGGCTGACCTCCACCTCGAAAGACACTCAGCCGGTCATCACAGAGCCAGACTGGAACCGCATGGCCGAACAGGTCGCAGCCAGTGTCCGTAGGCGCAGCTCGGAACCTGTGGTCGGCATCGGTCACTCCCTCGGCGGTGTTGTAACCCTGCTCGCCGCTGCGCAGTATCCGACCCTGTTCAGTCGTCTGATCCTGATTGATCCGGTGATTTATTCCACGGAGGTTCTGGCATTTCAGGCCATTATGAAAACCACTGGATTATGGCAGAAACGTGCATTTATCCGCCGGGTCCAGGCACGACAGGCACACTGGCCGGACTGTGAAACCGCCATGGCATCGCTGCGGCGTAAAGGGCTTTATCAGAACTGGAGTGATGATGCGCTCATGGCGTTTGTATCACACGGTATGAAACATCATGCCGACAACAGTCTGCACCTTGCCTGTGCTCCGCAGACCGAAGCCGCCATTTTTGCCTCCCGACCGCGCCGTCTCTGGCCCTCGGTCAGACAACTCCACTGCCCGGTGGATATTCTGGTGGCTGACACCTCCTACCCCTTTATCCGTCGTGCGGTGAAGCGTGCAGAACGATTAAATCCACGGGTGCGCAGGACGATGGTTTCCGGCTCTCACTGTGTGGCGATGGAAAACCCGGAAATTATCGCCGCCGAAATCCAGCGCCTGCTGGCAGAATGAATGGCGAGAATGACCTGTCTGGCCCTCTGTAAAACCTTTGTCAATTGCCAGAAGGTAGGCTATTGTGACTGAAATACTTCAAGAGAAGAGCGGCAGTAGGACCCTATGAACATGGAGATTCAGGCAGCGTTGGATGTTGCCGATGAAACTGATTCATTTCTTCAGATCACTGATGTTATTTACGATAAAGAAGAAGAGTCAGGTTACGACGCCCTGAATGAGGCTGAGCGAACCGTCTTCTGTATTGATCAGCTTCTCCGGGAGATGGAAAACGGCGGATTTGTGCAGTTTTTCCACCACGAAGCGGGTTATCGTGCTGAGGACACCCTCAGTGCTCTCGATAACATCAAAGCAAAAGTCTCTCATAAGCTGCTGGATCAGGTGATTAATCTGTTTCCAGAACGTCGCATACCCGAAGATGAAGATGCCCGTATCGAAGAATTTGACCGCATTGAAAGCGAACACGCTGACGAAGTGGCTGAACTCGACGAGCATTTCTACGACAGTGGTGAAAACCTCGTGGGTATGACCTTACGCTACGTACAGCGTAATCTGCGCGAATTTCACTGAGTCTTAACGGCGTTCCAGCGCCGTGTCTGTCCGTCGTTTATTGTTGACGGACAGATACTCCCACATCGACTTTTTCCTTTTCTGCACATGTGTGTTGCTCGCCGGAACAGCAGCCCGTTTTCTGTGTCTTATACTCATTAAGCAGCTGTTACCCACCCGGTTGGTTTTCTGTGTAACAGTGATGCTTTGTCAGCGACGGGCGTGTTATGGTTTCTGTACTGTCAGGTCAGTCGCCTGTTCAGGGAAGAACCAACCAGCCGTTCGCTAACAACATTAAAAAAAAGCGTGAGGGTTTATGAAACAACTGCTGACAGCAGCCATGCTGATGCTGCTCCTTATTCCTCAGATCCTGGTACCTCAGGTTCAGGCAAAACGTGTGCTGGATCAGGATGTACCTGATAAACAGATCTTCAGTGATACTGAACTGGTGCTGAACGGCACCGGTGTACGCTCTAAATTTATTTACGACATTTATATCATTGGCCTTTATCTGACAGAGCCTTCATCCGATGCAGACGCAATTGTCAGTGCTGATAAACCGATGGCGATGCGTATTTATATCATCTCCGATCTGGTTACCGGCGAACGCTTTGCCGACTACACCCGTGAGGGTTTTGTCCGGGCAACCGATGGCAACCTGAAGCCGATAAAGGCCGAGGTCGATACTCTGGTGGAATCCTTCCGTGCCAACCTGCAGAAAGACGATGTGTATGACCTGGTTTATATTCCGGCTACCGGCGTCGAGATTTATCGCAATGGCAAAAAAGAAGATGTTGCGCCGGGGCTGGAATTCAAACAGGCGCTGTTTGGTATCTGGCTGGGAGACAAACCGGTGAATAACAACCTGCGTGATGAGCTGCTCGGGAAGTAACTGTTTAATGTCATAAAAAAACGCCGGTATTTCCGGCGTTTTTTTTGCTGCAGTGTTTCAGCCTTTGGGTATCAGTCTTTCGATGATTTTTCAGACATCTCTGCAATCGCTTTCAGTCTGGCGATAATTTCACCATTCACGGAGCCCTCCGGAAATTCACCGTCGCTATTCGCTTCACCCGGTTCACGATCCAGCAGCAGATGCATGGCTTCATCAACATGGCTGACGCAGTAAATATGGAACTGTCCGGCCTCCAGCGCTTCCACCACGTCCTGATTAAGAATCAGGTTGCGCTGATTCGACTGAGGCACAATCACCCCTTGATGGCCGGTCAGGCCGCGGGCCTGACAGAGGCGGAAAAAGCCTTCGATTTTTTCATTCACACCACCAATGGCCTGTACCTCACCATACTGATTCACCGAGCCGGTAATGGCGAAACTCTGGTCGATTGGCGCGCGGATTAACGCCGAAATCAGACAGATCAACTCGGCCAGTGAGGCGCTGTCACCATCGACATAACCGTAAGACTGCTCCATAGCGATATGAGCGGAAACTGCCAGCGGGAATTTCTGTGCGTAGCGGTTGCCGAGGAAACCACTGATGATCATCACACCTTTGGAGTGAATGGCCTGACCGAGTGCGACTTCACGCTCAATGTCGACCACGCCTTTGTGTCCGGGATAGACGGTTGCGGT
>JBPEXS010000155.1:0-6170 GCA_052031325.1 Thalassolituus sp.
TGCCAAACGGGTTTTCAGTAACGGACATGGTCTCTCCTTGATTACAGGGATTCGGTCAGGGCGCGGATGCGCTGCGCCGCTTCGGTGCATTCTTCCACACTGGCGACCAGCGCCATACGGATGCGGTTGGCCCCCGGATTAATGTCATTCACGGTGCGCGACAGGTAGGACCCCGGCAACACAGTGACGTTCTGCTGGGCAAAAAGCTCGCGGGCGAAGGTCTCTTCATTTACCGGTGTTTCTGGCCACAGATAAAAGCTGGCTTCACTCTGTTTTACATTTAACACAGGTGAAAGAATTTCCAGAACGGAGCGGAATTTCAGCGTGTACTGTGCGCGGTTGTCTTCAACGTGTTGTTCATCATTCCAGGCGGCAATGCTGGCCAGCTGAGTGTGAACCGGCATGGCGCAGCCATGATAGGTGCGGTACAGCAGAAACGGTTTCAGCAGGTCGGCATCTCCGGCAATAAAGCCAGAACGCAGGCCAGGAAGGTTGGAGCGCTTAGACAGGGAATGGAAGACCACGCAGCGGCTGAAATCATGACGCCCTAATTCAGCACAGGCTTCCAGCAGACCCATGGGTTGGGCTGCACCTTCCACGTAAATCTCGGAATAACATTCGTCACTGGCGAGGATAAAGTCATGCTCGTCAGCCAGATCGAGCAGCTTGCGGAAATCGTCCAGCTTCAGGGTGGAGCCGGTCGGGTTGCCCGGGGTACAGACAAACAGCAGCTGACAGCGTTGCCAGATATCCACTGGTACGGCGTCGTAATCCGGGTTGAAACCATTTTCTTCAAGGCAGGGCAGGAAGTACGGCTCGGCACCGGACAGGTACGCGGCACCTTCATATATCTGATAAAACGGATTCGGGCACACTACCAAAGGGCGGTATTCGCTGCGGCTCACGGCTGCCTGGGTAAAGGCAAAAATGGCCTCCCGGGTGCCATTCACAGGGATAACCTGTGACACAGGATCAACGCCCTGCAGCCGAAAACGGCGCTTAAGCCAGTCAGCAATGGTGTTGCTCAGTTCTGGCAGTCCCTTTGTGGTCGGGTAGTTCTCCACACGTGGCAGCTGTTCGCGCAGTACATCAAGAACGAAGCCCGGTGCAGGGTGCTTAGGTTCACCGATGGACAGGGCAATGTGTTCCAGCTCAGACGGTGGGGTGACTCCCTGTTTCAATCTGGCCAGTTTCTCGAAGGGATACGGTTGCAGCTTACTGAGGTCTGGGTTCATACCAATTCCGGCGGTGACGATATAAAACGCAGGATTATAGCGGTTTTGGCCCGGAGTTCAGAGCTTCGGAGTTGATGGTGCAGGGGGAGAGTGAAGAAAGAGAAGGGTAAAGCAGACAACAGGCCGGAATGACCTGTTGTCGATGAAGTCGATTACTCGGCTTCAGTTTCTGCTGGCTTGGCTTTAGCTTCCAGCTGAGCGGCTGCTTCACGCAGCTGCTTGGCAGCAATGGCAGAGGCCAGAGCTTCTTTATCCTGCTGAGAGTCCATGGCTTCGTCCATTTCAGCCAGAGCTTCTTCCAGTGCTTCCTGGCTGTCTTTCAGAGCTTCCAGAGCGTCAACAGCTTCCTGACCTTCTTTCAGTGCTTCTTTGGTCTTGGCGCGGACGTCAGCGTAGGCTTTTTTCAGAGTGACTTCTTTCTTTTCAACTTCCTGCTGAACTTCCTGTTTGGCTTCTTCAGCAGCGGCAACCTGATCTTCGGGGTCATCGCTACACGCAGTGAGCAGAGCGGCAGAAAGCAGAGTGGTGGCAATCAGAGCATATGACTTCATGGTGTTTCCTTCTTGTTTGAACGTTTTAATGAACCCGCAGGTTCAGACGGCAATGTGTACGAAATATACAAATGACACATGGATTATACCTACTTGGCCGTTTGGGGCCAGTCGCTGATCCGGCAGCGCCAGGCTCTGCGACAGAGTGCACACCGTCAGTGCTAAATCGGCGTCAGTGGCCGATCCGACGGTTGAGCAGTCTTGTGACTCAAGCCCTGAAAGTAGGTTTCAAAGTGGCGGATGTTCTGTTGGACGTAGTCAACAAAGGCGCGCATGGCTGGGGTCGGGTGCTTGCCCTGCGGATAGACCACACACCAGCTGCGACGCAGAGGAAACCCCGGCAGATCTATCTGCTGCAGAGTACCCAACTGCAGTTCGGGCAGAATCGAAAGCTTAGGCAATACGGCCACCCCCAGACCGGCAATAACTGAATGTTTGATGGCATCGTTAGAGCCAATCTCCATTGAAGGTTTGAGTGACAGGCGGTTCTGCTGACAGTGGTTCTCCAGTGCCAGACGGCTGCCCGATCCGGATTCCCGCACCAGCACACCGGCATTGAGAAAATCCTCAACGGATACTCTGTCCTGATCCAGCAGAGGATGACCGGCCGCCACCACAGGCACCAGTTCATTATCAAGAAACGGTAACGACGTCAGCGGTCTGTGCGTCGGCACCAGCCCCATAATCACAAGGTCATCACTGTTGTCGTTAAGACACTGAATCGCTGCGGCACGATTCATTACCCGTACGCTGACATTGACGTTGGGGTACAAGTTCAGGAAAGCGCGCAACATGTAAGGAACGACATACTGCGCCGTGTTGACCGCCACCAGACGCAGCTCGCCAGAGACATTGCCACTTAAGGAGTCGAGATCGGTCTGCAGTTCATGCAGCTGGGTAAACAGGGCGTTAACGGTCTCGGCCAGGCGCTCTCCGGCGGCCGTGGTAAACAGGCGCCGACCCACGTATTCAAACAGGGGCTGGTTCACAGCCTGCTCAAGTTGGCGTATCTGGCTGCTTACTGCGGGTTGTGTCAGGCCCAGAAGGTCACCCGCTTTGCTATAACTTTCTAACTCATAAACGGCTTTGAACACCTGCAGCTGGCGCATGGTGAGACGGCTGATCAGTTTCTGTACAGAGAGAGGCATGATGTAAGACTAAGTCGCGTTATCTATAAGCAATACATTATAGATAAGCCAAGAAATATCAATTTTAGCTTTTGTTAGCACATACTTAGGATAGAAAAACACCACGCACTCACCTGTCTGAGACCGTGGACGAGGAGGATCTCAATGCTGAAAAAAGTTCTGATCGCCAACCGTGGCGAAATCGCCGTACGGATTGTGCGTGCCTGCGCCGAGATGGGCATCCGCTCTGTGGCGATTTACACCGAACCCGATCGTTATGGTCTGCATGTGAAGCGTGCCGACGAAGCCTACTCGCTGGGTGAAGACCCGCTGGCGGGTTATCTCGATCCGGCGCGGATTGTGAATCTGGCTAAAGAAACCGGCTGTGATGCCATTCACCCGGGTTACGGCTTCCTGTCTGAGAACGCCACGTTTGCCCGTCTGTGTGAAGAAAAAGGCATTACCTTTATTGGCCCGAAATCCGATGTGATTCATGGCATGGGCGACAAGACTCAGGCCCGTGACTCCATGCGCGCTGCCGGTGTACCGGTCACACCGGGTTCCGACGGTAACCTCGCTGATCTGGATGAAGCCCTGAACCTGGCCGGTGAAATCGGTTATCCGGTGATGCTGAAAGCCACGTCGGGTGGTGGTGGCCGTGGTATCCGCCGTTGTGACTCGCCGGAAGATCTGAAGCAGCAGTACCCGCGGGTGATTTCCGAAGCGACCAAGGCCTTTGGGTCAGCCGATGTCTTCCTCGAAAAATGCATCGTGAATCCACGCCACATCGAAGTACAGATCCTCGCTGACCGCCACGGTAATGTGGTGCACCTGTTTGAGCGTGACTGCTCGATCCAGCGTCGTAACCAGAAGCTGATTGAGATCGCGCCAAGCCCACAGCTGACGCCGGAACAGCGTCAGTACATCGGTGGTCTGGCAGTAAAAGCAGCCGAAGCCGTGGATTACGTCAACGCCGGTACCGTGGAATTCCTGCTCACCGGCAATGAAGTGTATTTCATGGAAATGAACACCCGGGTGCAGGTAGAGCACACCATCACCGAGGCCATCACCGGCGTCGATATCGTGCGTGAGCAGCTGCGCATCGCCTCCGGTCTGGAGCTCAGCTACCGCCAGGAAGATATCCAGTACCGAGGCTATGCCCTGCAGTTCCGGATCAACGCAGAAGACCCGAAAAACGACTTTCTGCCAAGCTTCGGCCGTATCTCCCATTACTACGCGCCGGGTGGTCCGGGTGTTCGTGTGGATACCGCCATCTACACCGGTTATGAAATTCCGCCGTATTACGACTCCATGTGTCTGAAGCTGGTGGTCTGGGCTCTGACCTGGGACGAAGTGATCGCCCGCGGCATCCGTGCCCTCGACGACATGCGTCTGCACGGCATCAAAACCACGGCGAACTACTACAAGCAGATTCTGGATCACCCGGATTTCCGCCGCCACGATTTCAACACCAGTTTTGTCCCTGAGCATCCGGAGCTGCTGAATTACTCCGAAAAACGTCAACCGGCCGAGATTGCCCTGGCCCTTGCTTCTGCCATCGCCGCCCACGCGGGCTGGTAACAGACCCAGAAGCTGAACAGTTTAAAAAGATTCCGGAGAATAATGATGAGCACCAAAAAGATTGAAGTTACTGATGTCATCCTGCGTGACGCGCACCAGTCATTGATTGCTACCCGTATGCGCACCGACGACATGCTGCCGATCTGCGACAAGCTGGATCAGGTCGGTTACTGGTCGCTGGAAGTCTGGGGCGGCGCCACTTTTGACGCCTGCGTACGTTTCCTCAAAGAAGATCCGTGGGAGCGTCTGCGCCTGCTGAAAAAGGCCCTGCCGAATACCCGCCTGCAGATGCTGCTGCGCGGTCAGAACCTGCTGGGCTACCGTCATTACGCCGATGACGTGGTCGAAGCGTTTGTAGCCAAGGCGGCGGAAAACGGTGTGGATGTGTTCCGTGTATTTGATGCACTGAACGACGTACGTAACCTTGAAACTGCCATGAAAGCGGTGAAAAAAGCCGGTAAGCACGCTCAGGGCACCATCTGTTACACCACCTCGCCAGTGCACACACCGGATGCTTTTGTGAAACAGGCCCACGATATGATCGCTATGGGTGCGGACTCCATCGCCATCAAAGACATGGCCGGTCTGCTGACCCCGTACGCGACTTATGATCTGGTGAAAGCGCTGAAGGCCGAAATCGATGTGCCGGTCGTGATTCACAGCCACTCTACGGCAGGTCTTGCACCGCAGTGTCAGATCAAAGCCATTGAAGCCGGTGCCGACCGCATTGATACCGCCATTTCCTCGTTTGCCAGTGGCACCAGCCACCCGGCGACTGAGTCTCAGGTCGCGGCCCTGAAAGGCACCGACTACGACACCGGTCTGGATCTGGAACTGCTTGGCGAGATCGCCGATTACTTCCGCGAAGTGCGTAAGAAGTATCACCAGTTTGAAAGTGAATTCACCCGCGAAGACGTCTCTGTTCAGATCAATCAGGTCCCGGGCGGCATGATGTCGAACCTGGCGAACCAGCTCAAAGAACAGAATGCACTGGATAAGATCCGCGACGTATTCGCAGAGATTCCGCGCGTGCGTGAAGACCTCGGCTTTCCGCCGCTGGTGACCCCGACGTCTCAGATTGTAGGTACGCAGGCGGTGTACAACGTACTGGCCGGTGAGCGTTATAAAACCATCACCAACGAAGTAAAACGTTACCTGCTGGGTGGTTATGGTCAGGCGCCGGCCAACGTCAGTGAAAGTCTGCTGCGTAAGGCCATTGGTAATGAGAGCGTTGACGATGGTCGTCCGGCGGATAACCTCAAGCCAGAGCTGAATAAACTGCGCGAAGAGATCGGCAGTCTGGCCTCCTGCGAAGAAGACGTACTGACTTTCGCCATGTTCCCGGACCTCGGCCGTGAATACCTGACGCAACGTGCCGAAGGCACGCTGAAGCCGGAAGAACTGCTGCCCGCAGACACTGCAGGGGCTAACGGCCTGAGCCAGAAAATGGCCAGTGAATTCCTCATCGACGTCCACGGTGAGACCTATGAAATCGCAGTGACCGGTGTCGGTGACTTCGGTGGCGGCAAACGTAAGATCTACCTGTCGATGGACGGTATGCCGGAAGAGGTGGTGTTCGAACCACTGAACGAGTTCGTTGCGGACGGTAAATCCGGCCGTAAGCGTGCGACCGATCCGGGCCACGTCACCACGACCATGCCGGGCAACATCGTTGA
>JBPEXS010000156.1:0-1818 GCA_052031325.1 Thalassolituus sp.
AGCCGCTGAAAGCCCGGATGTAAGCTCTGCTTCTGACGACAGCCCTGCGGCTGACGACACTTCATCGGACGACAGCGACGACTGACCCCTGTTCGGCGTTAAATAACTTGAACCCGGGGCGATATCGCCCCGGTTTTCTCTGAGAAATACTATGAAACGTAGTCATAATTTCTGTGCTGGTCCGGCGGCTCTGCCGACAGCAGTACTGGAGCGGGCACAGAGTGAGATGCTCGACTGGCGTGGTAAAGGCATGTCCGTCATGGAAATGAGCCACCGCAGCAAAGACGTTGTGGAAATGGCCGAGAAAGCCGAGCAGGATCTGCGTGACCTATTGGCGATTCCGGACAACTACCGCGTACTCTTTATGCAGGGTGGCGCCAGCAGTCAGTTCAGCATGATTCCGATGAACCTGCTGCGTGGTAAAACCACCGCAGATTACATCGTGACTGGTCAGTGGTCCGTCAAAGCAGCGAAAGAAGCCGCCCGTTACTGCGATGTGAATATCGCCGCAACCACCGAAGGTAATAACTTCACCTCAGCACCCGCTCAGGCTGAGCTGAAACTCAATCCGGATGCTGCGTATGTGCACTACACACCGAATGAAACCATCGGTGGTGTGGAGTTTGATTACATTCCGGATACCGGTGATGTGCCGCTGGTCGCTGACTTCTCGTCGTCCATCCTGTCTGAAGGTATGGACGTTAGCCGTTTCGGCATGATCTACGCTGGGGCGCAGAAGAACATTGGCCCTGCGGGTCTGTGCGTGGTCATTATCCGTGATGATCTGCTGGGCGATATCCTGCCGGGCACGCCGACCATGTACGACTACAAAAAAGCGGCCGACAACGGCTCTATGCTCAATACACCACCAACCTACAGCTGGTATCTGGCCGGTCTGGTGTTTGAGTGGCTGAAAGAGCAGGGCGGTGTAGACGTGATGGCCGAGCAGAACCGCCGTAAGTCAGAAAAACTTTACGGCTTTATCGACAGCAGCCCGTTTTATGGCAACCCGGTAGCGGTGAATAACCGTTCACGTATGAACGTGCCGTTCACGCTGAAAGACGACGCGCTGGATAAAACTTTTCTGGCCGAAAGCGAAGCGGCTGGACTGATGAATCTCGCGGGCCACCGCAGCGTCGGTGGTATGCGTGCCAGTATCTACAACGCCGTACCCGAAGCGGCGGTGGATGCTCTGATTGAATTTATGGCGGATTTTGCGAAGCGACATGGCGGATAAAACCGAACAGCAGGAACTGGAAGCACTGCGCGACCAGATCGACTCCATCGACCAGCAGATTCAGAACCTGCTGAATGACCGGGCGCGCTGTGCTCAGCATGTCGCTGAAGTAAAACAGAAATACGCCAAACCGGGCGACAGCGTGACCTTCTATCGCCCTGAGCGTGAAGCTCAGGTACTGCGCCGGGTCATGGAGCGTAATGAAGGGCCGCTGGGTGATGAGTCCATGGCGCGTCTGTTCCGTGAGATCATGTCGCAGTGTCTGGCACTCGAAGAGCCTTTATCCGTGGCCTATCTTGGCCCGGAAGGAACCTACACCCAGCAGGCGGCCGTGAAGCATTTCGGCCATGCCGTCAGTTGTGAAGGCCAGGCTTCGATTGCGGCGGTGTTCCGTGAAGTGGCCAGTGGTGCTGCTCACTATGGCGTGGTGCCGGTCGAAAACTCTACCGAAGGTGTGGTGACTCACACCCTGGACAGTTTCTACGATTCGTCGCTGCACATCTGTGGTGAAGTGGCGCTGCGCATCCATCACCATTTGCTGGCCAAGCCGGCACTGGCGGAGGCAGGTGAACAGTCGATTC
>JBPEXS010000157.1:0-2668 GCA_052031325.1 Thalassolituus sp.
CTGAGGCAGGCCCAGCATCAGGCGGGCAGTGGCTGTGCCATGTATCAGAATGACCATGCCCAGACTGAATACACCGCGGCTGAATGGCGCGCCCTGTTGTCACAGGTGCTGCAGGAAAAGCGCATCGTACTCTGCTTTATGCCGGTCCTGGCCAGCAGTGACCGGCGCTTAATGCAGCTTGAGGTGTACAGCCGGATTGAGTGGGAAGGCGAGTTGATATCGGCGGCGCGCTTCTGGCCTATGGTCGAACACCATAATTTTTCCGCTGAATACGATCTCGCCATCGTCGAAGCGGTACTGAAACACATTGGCTCTGAGCCAGAGCTGGAAGCCCGTTTCTGCATCAACCTGTCACCAGCCTCGGTGATTAAGGAAAGCTTCCACAGCAAGCTGCTGGATCTGGTGCGTCGCTATCCGAAAGAAGCCGCAGCCATTGCGCTGGAAATCCCTGAATTCTCGCTCTCAACCACCGAGCAGCCGATGACCCGTCTGGCCATGTTGCTGCAGCCTTATGGTGTACTGACGGGTCTTGATCAGCTTGGCACCGGCAGTATGGCGTTTGCTTATCTGCAACGTCTGCCGCTCGACTATGTGCGCATCGACGGTAGCTTCAACCGGGGCGTGCATCGCGCACAGGATCACAGATTTTATATTCAGAGCATGGTCCAGATAGCGCATAATCTTGACCTTCAGGTTCTGGCTGAAGGGCTGGAACAGGCTGAAGACGTGCATACGGTGCGTCAGACCGGTGTTGATGGCATGGGCGGTTACTTCTTCTGTAAGCCGTTTGTGACTGTCCGGGAGGTACTGGCCTGGACCCGCTCCGGCCCTGTAAACTGATTCAGATTTTTGAGCATGTATAGTAGAGAACTCATATTGGATAACCCCATGTTTTCTGTGCGCAGGCTGCTGTTAAGCCTGACACTTACCAGTGCTGTGTTTGCTGGTTTTTGCTATGCCGGGGACGTCCCCGAGGCGTCCGATGTACGGGTACGTGAGCCCATCCCTGGCCGTATGATGTCAGCGGCTTATCTGACTCTGACCAATCACAGCTCAGAAGATCAGACTCTGGTCAGTGCCAGTGCGCCCTGGGCCGGGTTGATTGAGATCCACACTCATCTTCATGAAGACGGCGTGATGCGCATGCGCCAGCTGCCCTCGCTGACCATTCCCGCTGGCGAAAGTGTTACCCTGCAACCGGGTGGCCTGCACCTGATGCTGTTTAAGCTGAAGCTGCCACTACCGGATACGCTGACACTGACATTGTGCTTTGAAAATGACCTATGTCAGGACACCGAGGCGAAGCTTCTGACACCCTGAGCGGGTTTTCCTGCTTCGGAGGTCGTGATGTCGATCCGTCGTGTCTGTCATGGTATTGCTGCGTCTGTAATTCTGGGCCCCGTCCGGGCAGGCGTCAGTTTTCTTCTTTTTATTTCAGCTGTTTTTCCGGTTGTATTACCGGCTGTTGTTCAGGCGGCTGATTCATCAGCCACTCAGGTTTCAGTCACCAGTCCGCAGGGGCTGATGGCAAGGTATTCGGAACTGACTGCAAAGGCAGATTCTGCGGATAGGCTCTACCGCCAGGGTGAAGAACGGGCGCGCTTCTGCTTCAACTGCCATGGTACTGACGGCAACAGTACCCGCGATCATATTCCCAACCTGGCGGCACAGAATCCGGTGTATCTGTTTACCCAGTTTGCGCATTTCGCCAGTGGTCGGCGCAGCAACTATGTGATGTCGAAACTGGCGCCGGAGCTGAGTGGCGATGAACAGATTGCCATTGCTCTGTACTTTTCTGAACAGTCGGTAAAACCCCGCACAGAAGGCCAGGACCTGGGGGTTGTTCCGCAACCCCGCGGGCGGCAACTTTATGAATCCATGTGTTTTGCCTGTCACGGAGATGATGGACATGGCAATGAGCAGATCCCTCGTATCGCCGGTCAGCCGTATACCTTTTTACTGAACACCCTGCAGAGCTTTCACCGCAACGATGAGTCACGCCGGGATTCCCCCATGGTCTCTGTGATCCGCAATCTGCAGGAAGACGATCTGAGTGCAGTTGCCAGCTGGGTCGCCCGCATGCGCTGAATACGGGTTATCATGGCGGCTTAAAAAGTGGCCGAACCAGAAGATAACCGAGCGCGATGAGCAGTCATACCACGGACAACCAAACCCCACCTCAGTCCCACAATGAACTCCATTCAGAACATCAGTCAGATGCTGAGTGGGAGTTCTGGGTTGACCGGGGTGGGACGTTCACCGACATCGTTGCCCTGACGCCCGACCGTCGACTGCTGACGCACAAACTGCTGTCGGAGAACCCGGCTCATTACCCGGACGCCGCCATCGAAGGCATTAAACGCCTGCAGCAGGCCAATGCCGATCAACCAGGCGCTGTGCGTCAGGTGAAAATGGGCACCACAGTGGCGACGAATGCCTTGCTGGAACGCAAAGGGGACGACACTCTGCTGCTGATTACCAAGGGGTTGAGGGATCAGTTGCAGATCGGTTATCAGACCCGTCCGGATATCTTTGCCCGCCAGATCGAACTGCCACCACCTTTATATTCCGCCGTTTGTGAAGTGCCTGAACGGGTACTGGCAGATGGCAGCATTGATTACCCTCTTGATGCCGAAGCCGTTCTGGTGCAGCTGCAGGAAGCCTATGA
>JBPEXS010000158.1:0-2146 GCA_052031325.1 Thalassolituus sp.
GGTTTTGATCCTAAGGTGGATCTGAAAGCCGAGGGTGCGAAAGATAAAATTATCTCTGAACTGCGTACTCCGGGTGCTGACCGCATCTGGTATGTGGGTGATGCCTTCCGTAGTGGTATGACGGTTGAAGAGGTCTACGATCATTCAGCCATCGACCCCTGGTTCCTGGTACAGATCGAAGATCTGATCAAGGACGAGCAGGCCGTGGCGCAGAGCAGCCTGCAGGCGCTGGATGCTGACCGTGTTTACCGCCTGAAGCGCAAAGGCTTCTCCGATGCCCGTCTGGCACAACTGCTGGGCATCAAAGAAAAGGCGTTCCGTAAGCATCGTCAGAAGCTGAATATCCGTCCGGTCTACAAGCGTGTTGATACCTGTGCGGCAGAGTTCGCTACGGATACCGCGTACATGTACTCCACGTACGAAGAAGAGTGTGAAGCGAATCCGACGGATCGCGAGAAGATCATTGTTCTCGGCGGTGGCCCTAACCGTATTGGTCAGGGGATCGAGTTCGATTATTGCTGTGTACACGCAGCGTTCGCAGCCAAAGACCTCGGTTACGAAGCCATTATGGTCAACTGTAACCCAGAGACCGTATCGACCGACTACGATACCTCCGACCGTCTGTTCTTTGAGCCGGTAACTCTGGAAGACGTGCTCGAAATCGTCGACAAAGAAAAGCCGAAGGGTGTGATCGTTCAGTACGGTGGCCAGACGCCACTGAAGCTGGCCGAAGAACTGGAAGCCGCGGGTGTGCCGATCATCGGTACCTCGCCAGAAGCCATCGACCGTGCAGAAGACCGTGAGCGCTTCCAGCAGATGATCCAGCGTCTGGGTCTGAAGCAGCCGGTGAACGCGACTGTGACCTCTACCGAAGAAGCCGTAGCCAAAGCCGAAGACATTGGTTACCCGCTGGTGGTGCGTCCGTCATACGTTCTTGGTGGCCGTGCGATGGAAATCGTCAACGACGAAGCGTCGCTGCGTCGCTACATGACTGAAGCGGTGAAAGTGTCTAACGAATCGCCGGTACTGCTGGATTACTTCCTCGACCGTGCCATCGAAGTCGATATCGATGCTGTCTGTGACGGTGAAGATGTTGTGATCGGCGGCATCATGCAGCACATTGAACAGGCGGGTATTCACTCCGGTGACTCTGCCTGTTCACTGCCGCCTTACAGCCTGTCTGAAGACATTCAGGATCAGATGCGTGACCAGGTGGCTGCTATGGCCAAAGAGCTGGGCGTTATCGGTCTGATGAACACTCAGCTGGCTTATCAGGACGGCGAAATCTACGTCATCGAAGTGAACCCGCGTGCTTCCCGTACGGTACCGTTCGTATCCAAGTGCGTTGGCACATCACTGGCGGCGATTGCGGCCAAGGTGATGATGGGCAAGACCCTGAAGGAACTCGGCTTCACTTCTGAAATCGTACCGCCTTACTACTCGGTCAAAGAAGCGGTGTTCCCGTTCAACAAGTTCCCGGGCGTTGACCCGATTCTTGGCCCTGAAATGAAGTCCACCGGTGAGGTGATGGGTGCTGGTAAAACCTTCGGCGAGGCCTTCTTTAAGGCGCAGCTGGGTGCTGGCGCGACGATCGCCAGTGAAGGTGTGGCCTTCCTGTCCGTGCGTGATGCCGACAAAGAGGGAGTTGTGAGTGTGGCAAAAGCCCTGATCGAATGCGGCTTCAGCCTGGTTTCTACGCGCGGTACCTGTCGTGTGCTGAAAGAAGCCGGCGTTGACGTTAAGCGCGTTAACAAGGTGAATGAAGGTCGTCCACACATTGTTGATATGATCAAAAATGACGAGATCGATCTGATCGTGAATACCACTGACGGTACTCAGGCGATCAAAGACTCTGCCGACATCCGTCGCAGCGCGCTGCAGCATAAGGTGTACTACACCACGACGCTGGCCGGTGCTGAAGCGGTGGTAGAAGCATTGAAGTCTGAGGGCCTGAAAGAGGTTCGTCGTCTACAGGAACTGCACGCTTCCGTCTGACGGAGCGTGCTCACAGAATAACTGGAGTACCGGGATGCAGAAATTCCCAATGACATTAGAGGGTGAGAAAGCACTGCGCGAAGAGCTGCAGCAGCTGAAAACCGTCGAGCGTCCGCAAGTGATTGCCGCTATTGCTGAAGCGCGTGAGCAC
>JBPEXS010000159.1:0-1807 GCA_052031325.1 Thalassolituus sp.
AGCACACAGATATTCTGGCGGGCGAGGCCCGTACCGAAGAGTTCCTGCTGATGAATGCGAATGCCAAGGTGCCGGTGCTGAAGATTGTGGATGGGGATAACCCGCCGCAGTATCTGGCGGAGTCGAACGCGATTCTCAATTATCTTGCTGAAGGCACACCGTATCTGCCGGAAGACCGGTATCTGCGTGCTCAGGTGCTGCAGTGGCAGTTCTTTGAGCAGTACAGCCACGAGCCGTTTATTGCAGTGGCGCGGTACATCAATAAGTACCTTGGTCTGCCAGAGGCGCGTATTGCGGAGTACCACGCCAAGCAGGAGGGTGGTCATAAGGCGTTGTCGGTGATGGAGGAACATCTGCAGGGCCGCAATTTCTTTGTCGGTGAAGCTGGTAATGACTATGCAACCATCGCCGATATCAGTCTCTACGCCTACACCCATGTGTCTCATGAGGGTGGTTTTATGCTCGACGGTTATCCGCGTATTCAGGCGTGGCTGAAGCGTATGGAATCTCTGCCCGGGTTTGTGTCTATGTGCTGACAGGCACCTCACGCCGATTCTGAAATGGCGTTATGATAGGCCCACCAGTGATCACCGCGGTTGCTGAGATCTCTGTTGGTTAATCTCTGTCTGGAATCACCTTTGATGTTTCTCTCGCTGTTGGCCGTTCTTATTATCCTGGCCACTCTGTTGCCTGAAACCCGGTTTACCCACTGGTCTGTGCGTGGGCTGGATTTTCCGCGTCTGCAGATTGCTGCCTTGGCTGCCATAACCCTGATTCTGCAATGCACTGTGTTTGATTTTGATCAGACGATCCATTGGCTGAGTGCTTTGTCGGTACTGGTTTGTCTGGGTTGGCAGTTGAAGTGGGTATTGCCGTATACGCCGCTCTGGAAAAAAGAGGTTAAGAAAACCGTCGTTGATGAACCTGAAAATCAGATCAGCATTATCACGGCAAACGTTCTGACGCCGAACCACGACTCTGAAAAACTCATCTCTCTGGTGCGTGAGCATAAACCGGATGTACTGGTCACGCTGGAGTCTGATCAATGGTGGCAGGACAGGCTGGACGTGCTGGAAGACGACATGCCGCACACCCTGAAGTGCCCGTTGGATAATCTATACGGAATGCACCTGTATTCACGTCTGCCGTTTGAAGAGGGTACCATTGAGTATCTGGTGAAAGATGATATTCCTTCCATGCATTGCTGCATGGCGCTGAGATCCGGTGAGAAAATCCGTATGCACTTTCTGCATCCTGAGCCACCCAGCCCGACCGAGAGCCTGGTATCGTCTCCGCGTGATGCGGAGCTGGCCATTGTGGCGCGCAGTGTTGCTGAATCGGATCAGCCGTTAATCGTCACCGGTGATCTGAACGACGTCGCCTGGTCTCCGACCACACGTTTATTCCGCCATATCAGTGGCCTGCTGGACCCGCGCATCGGCCGTGGTTTCTTCAATACCTTTCATGCCGATTTTCCCTTCCTGCGCTGGCCGCTGGATCACATTTTTCACAGTGAGCATTTCACTCTGAGTGAAATCCGGCGTTTGCCGCACATCGGTTCTGATCACTTTTCGCTGTATACCCGTCTGAACTTCACGCCGGTGAAAGGCAAAGCCCAGGAGGGTGAAACAGCCGACAGCGAAGACCGTGAGCGTGCCGAAGAAGCGGCTGACGAAGAAGGGGTAAATCAGCAGGATGTGCCTACACCCGGGCGTTGAATGTTTTTGCCAATGACCTCAGTAATGGCGGGCTTTCTGTGTTAATGTGCCGCCTTCTGGCGCATCTGGTTAGCGCAGGTATTCCGTAG
>JBPEXS010000016.1:0-5918 GCA_052031325.1 Thalassolituus sp.
CTGCCATCAATGCCGGCCGCTCCGAATTCATTAATCAATACTGCCCAGCGCTCAGAGGCGGGTTTGTGCCTCAGAAGATGACTGATCAGAGTGGTTTTCCCTGAGCCGAGAAAGCCTGTGATGATGTTGGTCGGAACAGGGGTCAGAATGTTCAGGTGAGTACTCCGTACGAAGGGACAACATAATATTGTTATTTTATAACAGACATGCGCTCGGGAAAATAAACTGAACTAATCCCCTTTATGGTTGATCAGAAAATATACATTCATGAAAGGGACGGGCATATGTTGTATTACGCTATGGTGTTTCTGATCATCGCATTGATTGCAGGTGTACTGGGTTTTGGTGGTATTGCCGGAACATCGGTCGGAATCGCTAAGATTCTGTTCTTTGTGTTTCTGGCACTCATGCTGTTAAGTGTGGTGAAGGGTCTGGTGAGTAAAGGCTCTCACTAACGGGATAACGAGACGACAGAAGGGCAGTTTCCGGGTTTTGCCGGGTTTGCCGGGTTTTGGCAAAGCCGCACCGGTTCTCTGTCGCCGAGGGTCAGGTTGAACGTTTAGGCCCTTGGTTGCTGCAGAGAGGTACCCGCTCCGGTTATTCCGGGGCGGGTATTTTTATGGCTTCAGCAATGAATTCATCTTTGCTGCGCTCACCCACAATCCGGCCATAGGGCGACTCAGAGCCAGGCTGGAAGAAGAGTACGGTAGGCGGACCGAATACCGCCAGAGACTCCAGAAACGCCTGGTGCTCAGCCGTATTGTCGGTCAGGTCCAGCTGCACCCAAAGGAAGTCTGACAGGGCTTGCTGAGCCTCTTCGGTCGCAAAAATCTCTTTATCCATCACTTTGCAGCTGATGCACCAGTCGGCGTAAAGATCCAGCATGACAGGTTTACTGCTGCCGCTGATGAGCTGTTTTACGCCAGTGACCGAGCTGGTTTTCTGGAACGGCGCTTCGTGAACCTCGGCGGCTTCACCCAACGGATTGAGCGGATCGCCGTTGCCCTTAAAGGCCCCACCGATGGCCAGAACGCCGTAGATAAACAGAATCAGCCCCAGTGCTTTCAGTACCTTCTGGGTAGAACCCGTCACAGAAGACAAAGCCCCGGCGCTGATGCCTGCGGCAACGGCCAGCAAACCCCAGAGTGCAAGAACAGCGGCTTCAGGGAGTATGCGACCCACCAACCAGATCGCCACGGCGATGAGCATATAGCCGAACAGGTATTTAATGCGGTTCATCCACAGGCCGGCTTTCGGTAGAACCGATGCGCCTGTTGTGCCAAGTACAACGAGTGGTGCCCCCATGCCCAGGCCCATGGCCAGCAGCGCGGTGCCACCCAGAATGGCATCGCCTGTGGTGCTCAGGTAGGCCAGTGCTCCGGCCAGCGGCGCTGACACGCAGGGCGACACGACTAAGGCCGACAGCACGCCGATAACAAACACACTGATGACGTGGCCGCCCTGCTGCTTCTGACTCATGGCGTTCAGGCGATTGCGCAGGCCTGCCGGTAATTGCAGTTCATAGAGGCCGAACATGGACAGTGCCAGCAGCACAAACAATACGGCAAAGGCACTGAGAATCAGAGGGTCCTGCATCCAGGCCTGAATGTTGGCGCCGGCCCCCAGCAGTCCGACGGCCAGGCCGGCAGCGGCATAGGTAATGGCCATACCAAGAACATAAACCGAAGACAGTACAAAACCGCGCAGTGGTGAGGTGTTCTGCTGCCCGAGCACCACACTGGTAAGAATCGGCACCATGGGCAGAACGCAGGGCGTAAAGGTCAGCCCAAGACCCAGCAGAAAGAACAGACCGGCAACCGCCAGTGCAGAGCGACCGGCAAAGAAACTGTCCGTTGATCCGGTTGTGTTGTTGTCTGGCTGGGTCGCCTCAGAGGCTCCGGGCGCCTGTACTTCGAGTGCAAATTTCTGCGGTGGGTAGCACAGGCCCGCATCGGCACAGCCCTGGTGCCACAGTGTGGCTTTGCCGGGTTGCAGCGAGGAGGTATCAAACACCGCCTCAAGGTCACCGTAGTACGCGACGACATCACCAAAGGCTTCGTCGTATTTTTCTTTGCCGGGCTTTGACCAGCTGACAGGCGGGAGTTTGAGGTCCCCCTGACGGATATAAATACGGTGCTGGTACAGGTAGTAGCCGTCGACGTTGTTCCAGCGGGCTTCAACCTGACCCGGAGTGACGGTTACAGAGAGTGGAAAGGCTTCTTCAACCGGCAGGAAGGTTTTCTGGCCGGAAGACAGGCTGTCGAGCAGGCTGGCCTGAGAGGTGGACGCGATCAGTGCGAGCGATACAAACAACCATCGGATCACAGGGCGCATGCCGGTCTCCTGAAGTGTATGGGTTACCAGCCTGACACGTGATGGGTGGGTATCAGGCCTTACGTTCTACGGCGATCTGAGCCAGTGCAGCCAGAGCATCCCGGGCTGAAGAGGGCGGCAGCTGCTCAAGGTGAGCCAGGGCGCGGTCACGGCACTCATCGGCTTTGGCACGGGTGTACTCGATGGAGCCGCAACCATGAACGACGCTCATTACGGCGTCCATGTCATCCAGCCCGCCTTTACGGATGGCCTGACGGATCAGTGTACGACCGGCATCATCGGCATGAGCCATGGCATGAATCAGCGGCAGAGTGGGTTTCCCCTCGGCCAGATCATCACCGACGTTCTTACCAAGCTCAGCGGCATCGCCTTCGTAATCAAGCACATCATCAATCAGCTGAAACGCCATGCCCAGCTCTTTGCCGTACGCTTGGAGTGCCAGAGTTTCTGATTTGTTCAATTTGAGGAGTGCTGCTGCACTGTGAGTGGATGCCTCAAACAGCATGGCGGTTTTGCCATGTATGACATCCATGTACTTTTCTTCGCTGACGTCCGGGTTTTTGACGTTGGTCAGCTGCAGTACTTCACCTTCGGCGATCACGCAGGTGGCGTCCGACAGAATCTTCATAACATCGAGCGACTGCAGCTCAACCATCATCTGGAAAGCACGGCTGTAAAGGAAGTCTCCGACCAGCACGCTCGGCGCATTGCCCCAGCGGGCATTCGCCGTTGGGTTGCCACGGCGCATGTCGGAGGTGTCGACCACATCATCGTGCAGCAGGGTGGCCGTGTGCAGGAACTCGATCACGGTGGCCAGCTTTACTGCATCGGCGTCGGCGCGGCCAAAGGCTTTGGCACTCAGCAGAACTAAAAGAGGGCGGATGCGTTTGCCACCGCTGCTGACAATATAGTCAGCGATCTTTTCAACCAGAGGGACGCGTGAGGCCAGCTGATCGTGAATCAGGAGGTCAACGGCGCGGAATTCGGATTCGACTGTGGCGAGAACGTCTTTGATCTGCATTGTCTGCAAGTTAGGTAGCCTGAAAGGATGGCGCCATGCTAGGGAGGCCGCGCGCTCCTGTCAAGAAAATGCCAGCTTTACGGTTGCAGTGAAAATCAGAGTGGGGTATAGTCTCGCGCCCGAAATTCTGCTCCCTGTTATATGGAAACCAGAGCGTTGCCAATAGAATCAGGCCCAAAGAAGCAGCCATGTGAAAGTAAGCGGAGAATACAGTTATGTACGCTGTAGTGGTAACTGGCGGTAAGCAATACCGTGTAGAAGAAGGTCAGACTCTGAAAGTTGAAAAACTGGAAGTAGCGACCGGTGAAGCCGTAGAACTGGAAAAAGTTCTGCTGATCGGCAATGGTGATGACGTTAAGATTGGCGCTCCTGTTGTTGAAGGCGCTAAAGTAACAGCTGAAGTTGTTGCGCACGGTCGTCACAAGAAAGTTAAGATCCTGAAGTTCAAGCGTCGTAAGCACCACATGAAGCAGGCGGGTCACCGTCAGTGGTTCACTGAACTGAAAATCACCAGCATTGCTGGCTGATAACAGAATTTAATTTAACTCATTACTTTTAATCAGGGTTCGAGCAGGTCAGTAAATCTAAAGCGTTATGAGCGCAGCCATGAGCAGGCAGGTGTGAGTGAAGAAGCGGAGTTTATCATGTATAAATGAGCGTTCTGAACGAACAGCTAACACACTCAGGGCAAGCGGAATAGCTTTAAGTCCTGCCGCAATCGCAGAGTTGCAGCAACCCAACAACTGGAGATCGCTACGATGGCACACAAAAAAGCCGGTGGTAGTACTAAGAACGGTCGCGATTCCGAGAGCAAACGCCTTGGTGTCAAACTTTTCGGTAGCCAGACTGCAAAAGCAGGCGCAATCATCGTTCGTCAGCGCGGTACTAAGTTCCACGCTGGTAACAACGTTCGCATGGGCCGTGACCACACTCTGTTCGCAACCGCTGAAGGCGCTGTGAAGTTTGAGGTGAAAGGTCCTAAGAACCGTAAGACCGTAAGCGTCGTTCCGGCTTAATCCGGAAAACGCCAAAAAGCCCTGACTGGATATCCCAGCCAGGGCTTTTTGTTTTTTCAGGAAGTCCTGTGACTTGCTGATACGGCGTTAATAAAGGCTCAGTAATGCTCACGTACTGCGTGTACGCTCCGCTTACTGAGCCTTTTTTGCCTTGTCTCAGCGGCGCACAGAACTTCCCGCGAGTCTGTTAGACTTGCACTGGAAATTCGTTTTCCTGAATTTAGAACCCCCTGATTTTTAATGCTGCGGTGTCGCGATGGCGTTACCAAGGCAACGAGTACCTGCAGTGCCGAAAAAGCGTCGGCGAGGCAGGCAGTACAAGGCAAAGGGAGGTGAGCGGGCGCAGTTTACATTGGGTAAATGAGCACCGTGAACCTTCCTTTAACGCAGTAATGACAACGCAGGCAGCTTTAAAAAAATGAAATTTGTAGATGAAGCCAGGATAAGCGTCGACGCCGGCAAAGGCGGTAACGGCTGCGTCAGCTTCCGTCGTGAAAAATTCATTCCTAAGGGTGGCCCTGATGGCGGTGATGGCGGCGACGGCGGTTCCGTATTTCTGGAAGCCGATGAGAACCTCAACACCCTGATTGATTACCGCTACACCCGTCGTTATCGCGCCAAAAACGGTGAGCAGGGCGGTGGCCGCAACTGCACCGGTGCCAAAGGTGCGGACATCGTGCTGAAAGTGCCGGTCGGTACAACCGCCATTGATGAAGATACCGGTGAGACACTGGGTGACCTGACAGCCTCTGGAGAGCGCCTCATGGTGGCTCGTGGCGGTTATCATGGCATCGGTAATACCCGCTACAAATCCTCGACAAACCAGGCGCCGCGTCAGTTTAAGCCGGGTCAGGAAGGTGAATCCCGTAACCTCAAGCTGGAGCTCAAAGTGCTGGCTGACGTCGGCCTGCTGGGTATGCCTAATGCCGGTAAGTCGACCTTTATCCGTTCTGTATCGGCGGCGACGCCCAAAGTGGCGGACTACCCCTTTACCACGCTGGTACCCAACCTGGGTGTGGTCTCTATCGAAGAACACCGCAGCTTTGTGATTGCCGATATCCCGGGCCTGATTGAAGGCGCCGCAGACGGTGCTGGCCTGGGCACGCGCTTCCTCAAACATCTGGTGCGAACGCATATCCTGCTGCACGTCGTTGATATGGCACCGTTTGATGAGTCAGATCCGGCTGAAAAAGTCGTGGCCATCAGTAATGAGCTGGAGCAGTTTTCACCGGGGCTGGCGCAGCGCGAACGCTGGTTGGTACTGAACAAGCTGGATCTGATTCCTGAAGAAGAGCGTGAAGAACGCTGTCAGGAACTGCTCGATAAGCTTGAATGGGATGGTCCTGTCTATCGCATCTCAGCGATCTCTAAAGACGGCACCCATCAGCTGGCCTGTGACATCATGGAATTCATTGAAGAGCGCCGTCAGCGTGCACTGGATGACGAAGAGTTTGCTGAAGCCTTGCTGGCCGAACGTGAGCAGGTTGAGCAGGAATCCCGTGAGCACATGGAAGCACTGGAAGAGCGCCGCCGTCAGGAGCGTGCTG
>JBPEXS010000160.1:0-3360 GCA_052031325.1 Thalassolituus sp.
CTGGTGCAGGCCATGGGTGGGGATGTCACCAGCCTGGTGGTGCCGACGATGAGTCCCGGTGTGCAGGCACTCGAAAAGGTAAACCCGATGGTGGGTGATCTGGAAGAAGTTGAGAAAACCGCCCGCAGCGGTGCGGCTCAGATACTGATTACCAACAGTCACGGAGTGGCCACTGCCGAGCGCCTGGGCATACCGATTCTGCGTGCGGGCTTCCCGCAATATGACCTGCTGGGCGGATTTCAGCGCTGCTGGTTTGGTTACCGCGGTACTTCGCAGACACTGTTTGATCTGGCCAACTTAAAGCTGACCAAACACGAAGACGTACCACCGTATTACTCCGTGTATTCGCAGAAACACGACGAGCCGGTGCAGGGCTGTATTAATCACTGATCCGCATGAGGAACGTGTCATGACCGTGACCCGAAGTCTGCAGGTGATTGATGATCACCCGGAAAGTGTACTGAAAGTAGCGTTTGCAACCTCCGACCGCGAGATTGTTGACCAGCACTTTGGTTCAGCTAAGGCCTTTGCCATTTATGGCATCAACCCGGATGACACCTGGCTGCAGCAGGTGGCTGAATTCGGAGAGCTGGATGAAGACGGCAACGAAGACAAACTGAAAGAAAAACTGGCCCTGCTGCAGGATTGTGTGGCCGTTTATTGCCGCGCCTGCGGAGCCTCAGCAGTACGGCAACTGATTGAAATGGGAGTGCAGCCGGTGAAGATTCACGAAGGCGCACGCATCGACGAATTACTTGAGTCATTGCAGAAAGAAATTCTGCTCGGCCCATCAGGCTGGCTGGCAAAAGCCATGCGCAGCAAAACCCTGAATGCCCCATCGCGCTTCGATGATATGGAAGCCGAAGGGTGGAATGAATAACACAACACCTAACCAGAAAAGGCACCGTTCAACGGCCGCCGGGAGTACACCATGAGTACAGAAGCTACAGCCGAAGCGGTGGACATGTCCGCCCCAGTCGTTCGACAGATTGTTACCCAGTTACGCGCCATGGACAGCTATGGCACCTACGATACCTGGACCGATGAAAAGGTCATGGCACCTATGATTCTGACCAAGGCGCAGCGTCGTGAAATACCGGTGGTCGGTGACCCGGATGAAACCACCATTTCACGGGTGAAAGCCTACTACAACGCCATTGCGACCCTGATCGAACAGGAGTGCGGCCTGATGGCAGTACCAATGATCAACCTGTCACACGAAGGTTTTGGTCGCGCCATCATCAGCATCGGCAAACTGATCGTTGTTGATAAAACACTGCGTGATATTCACCGCTTTGGTTTCGACTCTATCGAAAAACTGACCGACGAGGTAGACAAAGTCACTACCCGTGCGCTGTCGTTCGTGACCGATTACCGCGACGTCGCCAAGCTCTGATTCAGCGAAAAAGATAAGGAGAAATGCCATGTCTGAAGAACTGAAAGTACTGCGCAAAGATGCCAGCAAGAAAAAACGCCTGGCATCGGATATCGCCTCAAAAATCCATGACCTGGTCGAAGATACCTACTGGACAGATTACAACCAGCTGCCAGCACTGGCTGAAGAAGCCATCGCTGCGTGCGAAGCCTGGGCCGAAGCACAGAAAATCTTTGATGAGGCCAGTGCCGAGGCGGAAAGCGCCTGAGGCGATAGAAAAAAACCGCTGAAAATACCGCTAACTTTGCGGTGTTTAAACAATCACCTGGTGAGAGAGGGGGTTACCATGAGCGATAAAATTACCGGACGTACCCGGGGCGGAGAAGAGTGGGTGCCGGAATTCGTCACCGAACTGAACGCCGAAACCTGTATTGGTTGTGGCCGCTGCTACAAGGTCTGTCCACGTGACGTCTTTAACCTGGTGGAGCGTGGCGATGTCGTCGATATGGAAGATGATGACTTCTACGACGAAGACGACGAGATGATGGTAATGACCATCGTTAATGCGGATGACTGTATTGGTTGTGTGGCGTGTGCGAAGGTGTGTCCGAAGAATTGCCATACGCATGAAGCCGCTGCCGCCTGAGCTAGCTACGTCGTCATAGCATTGTTAAAAAGTGGTCAGAAAATACTCATTTACAACACGTAAACTCCGTTTTTCTTACCACTTTTTGCCTCGCTCTGACTTCCTCGCTGACGCTCAGGAGATACTGGATTGGAGCTGCCTGCGTTCTGAGCTATCTGCGTTGATAATACGGCGTTATAAACGCCGGAAAGAGTACTCATTTACAACTCGTAAACTCCGTTTCTTTCCGGCATTTATGCCTTGTCTTATCTGCCTCGATGACGCTCTGAATAACTTAACTTGAGACTGACTACGTACTGCGAAATGGTAGAGGATGTTTGCCTCGCAATGACGGTTTGTGAGCTACATCGTACCTCTCATTAAACACCGTCATCGCGAGCGTAGCGCGGCGATCCAGTGGTGGTTAATGCGGGGGAATTGATCCATACAGGACGTTCGGTGTTTCACGGAGCATCGCCAAAGCGATCGATTTCAGCAATGGGGTGTACTGGATTGCCACGGCCTTCGGCCTCGCAATGACGGCTTGTGAGCTACATCTTGGCTCCCATTAAACGGCGTCATCGCGAGCGTAGCGCGGCGATCCAATGGCTCACTGACGTTCTATCGAGTCAGATAACTCTCAGAAATAAAGAGATGAGATCTTAAATTTGATTCGAATTGTTTTATCGGAATATTTATTTCCGAGCCATACGTGCGCAACAAAAAGCCATTCGGCTCTTAGTTAATAAAGTTAAATAGACCGTGTTTGGGGGAATTACCATGCCAAAACCAGAGATTCATGTATTTGTCTGCAGTCAGCAACGTCCGGCCGGTCACCCACGTGGCAGTTGTGGTGAAAAGGGTGCGATGAATGTATTACAGGTATTTTCTGAAAAGCTGATTCAGAAGAATCTGTCGAATAAGATTTCTCTGGTGGCGACAGGTTGCCTTGGTCCTTGCCGTGCCGGTGCGAATGTCCTCGTCTATCCCGGTGGTACCTGGTACATGGCGGTTGAACCGGGAGATATCGATGCCATTATCGACCAGCACCTGATCGGTGGTGAGGTCTATGCCGACAAACTCATGCCTGAGCAGGTGTGGCAATGAGTACGGCACCACTCAATACCGATGACAAGGTTGTGGGTATCGAAACCAGCTTTGTTAAAAGGGTCGAGCGTGTGCAGGAAAAACTGCGTGCCATCGTCGATAAAGCCGGTGTGGCAGAGCGTGGCTTTGAGCAACCCTTTACCGAACTGGAAAAACGCGTTGATCCGTACGATGCCAGTGCGACTCAGTATGGATTCTGGCGCGGACGTAACGGCGAGCTGTTGGGGACGGTACAGATTCATCAGAGCGGAAA
>JBPEXS010000161.1:0-5123 GCA_052031325.1 Thalassolituus sp.
TCCGCGACACCCTGTTGCTGGGCGCTGACCGAATTGGCCATGGGATTAACCTCATCACCGACAACGAACTCATGCGTGACATGCGTCATGGCCCCTATCTGATCGAAATCAATCTGATTTCCAATCTGCTGCTGGAATACGTCGATGATTATTCGCAGCACCCTTTTCCTGAGTATCTGCGCATTGGCATTCCTGTGGCTCTGTCGACCGACGACCGGGGCATGTGGGACTCCAACATCACCGATGAATTTTTCGTCGCCGTAAAAGAATTCAACCTCAGCTGGGATGAAATCAAAACCCTCAGCCGTAACTCGCTGGAATACAGCTTCCTGGATACAGACACCAAACAAACGCTGCTCGAAACCTTTGATAAACGCATCAGCCGCTTTGAGAAGAAAGCCGCCTCAGGGGCTTATACCCCAGAGAAGGTTGATGACATCTCTTACAGCTTTACCTGTAAGCAGTATGGCCTGTGCCTGCAGTGATCAGCCGCTCTGCTGAATCACCTGCAAGTCCAGGGCAAGCGACCGCTGAGTCTGAATTTTCAATGAACGGGTCTCGCTCTGATCACGCCGCAGAGCACACCGGTCATACCGCGATTTAAGGAATTATTGTTAAGTGACCAATTGGTCAGCTTTTGGCATACGGATTGCTCTGCACGTCAACTAACTAGAACGGGACCGGGTCCCGGGGGGAAATATGAGAGAGAATCGAGACTTTCGGTTAAGTAAGCTGGCCCTGATGGTCAGTCTTGCCATGGCGTCGGGTTATGCCGTTGCCGAAGATGATGATGTCGTCGAACTGGAAACCTACACCACTGAGGGCCAGGTCGAAGATAGCATGGGCCTGATGCCAACCGAGCCGGTAGAATCCGTCTTCGGTTTTGGTAAATCCCTGGTCGAGACGCCGCGTTCCGCGACCAGTATCACCAACGAAACCATTGAAGCGTACGGCATCAGTGATATCGATGACCTGGTGCTGCTTTCTCCGGGTGCCTTCACCCAGTCTTTCTTTGGTGTTGCCGGTTCTCTGGATGTCCGCGGTACACCGGGCGAAACCTATTTCCGGGGTATCCGCCGCCTGGATAACCCGGGTAACTACCCAACACCCATTGGTGCCTCTGACCGTATCGACATCGTGCGTGGTCCTGCTTCACCGATTTACGGCCCGGCCAAGATCGGTGGTTATCTGAACTTTGTGCCTAAGTCTGCCCGTGCAGAAACCGGCCAGTACCTGGAAGACCCGACCGGCAAGATCTCCATGACCCGCGGCACCTGGGATAAGAACGTCCTCACTGCGGAAGTCGGTGGCCCGGCAACCGTCGGTGATAAAACCCTGGGTTACTACGTGTACGCCGAAAGCGAAAACTCCGGCTCTTACTACGACAACACCCAGACCGACCAGAATATGTATCAGGCCTCCTTCAACATGGACCTGACGGATAAATCGCGCATTGAGTTCGGCGGTATGTTCCACGAATACGATGGTAACCAGGTGGCGGGCTGGAACCGTCTGACTCAGGACCTGATCGACGACGGCACTTACATAACCGGTAACGCACAACCGCTCGATACCGACGGCGATGGCCGCATTTCGCATCAGGAATACGGTTACGCCGCTGGCGGCGCTGGCCCGGATATTTTCACCGTAGGCACAGGCTCCATCTCTGATGCTGATCTGCCTGCGGATTACGCCCTGGTCGATGTCGGCACCGCCAAGCTCGACGGCAGCAACGTACTGGTCGCACCGGAAGATCAGCTGGTAAACGATGTCACCACTCTCTATTTCGATTACATCTATGAAATGGACAACGGCATTACCATCACCAACAAGCTGTTTTATGAAGGTTATGAAAACCTCAATGAAAACGCCTACGGCTTCTCTCAGTTCCATGACAGCTGGGTCATTGAAGATCAGCTGGTGTTTGCCTACACCATGGAGACCGATGGCCTGACTGCTGACTTCCAGCTGTCACCCTCGTACCGCTACACCGACTTCCGCCACGGTGATGATTACTCCAACGAACAGTTTGACCGCCGTGACCTGACCGGACCGTCCACAGCGCTGGATAAGCGGGTACTGGCTACCGCCATCGATGATGATTACACCGAATACTACTACGGTAATTACAGCGACATCGGTATCGCCTTTATGACTGACCTCACCTTTGATTTCGGCCTCAATATTGTTGCCGGTGTCCGTCAGGACTTTATCGACGTGGAGAGTAATGTGCCGGTCGATAAACTGCTGTGCCCGATCATTGATGAAAACGGCAATTACCAGAGTCTGAGTGCCAATTATTTTGGTCTGGAATGTTCCGATGCCATCGAAAACGCCAGCGATTCCACATCAGGCACATCCTGGACACTCAGTGTTTCACAGAAGACACCAATTGGCCTGATTCCGTATATTACAGCGTCTGAGCAATCCACTATGATTGCCGGTCAGGGTGCAGAAATCAGCACCGGAGCCATTGAGGACGATGTGTATTTCGATACGTCTGAACTGTTGGAAGTGGGTGTAAAAGGCATGCTCATGGACGACCGACTCTACGTAGCCCTCAGTGGTTATGAAATGACCCGTACCGACTATAACGCCCAGGCCATTGTGACCAACCAGGCGTCAGAAACCACCGGTATGGAATTCGAAGTACGCTTCCTTGCCACCGAAAGCCTGAGCCTGACCGGTGCCATCACGCAGATTGAAGTGGTGAACCTGAATACTCAGGAAGGCGAAGGTCGTTTCAGCTTTATGGGCGCTGAAGACCTGACTAACGTTTCTGACCCATCACTGGTCTATGGTGGCCAGGTGATCGGTGTGGTAGAAACAGCCGACAAAGACGGTGATCACAAAGCCGGTATTCCGGAATTCAGCTACAGCCTCAGCGCTATGTATGACTTCCAGAATGGCATTGCGACCAACGTCAGCCTGTTCCATGCAGACTCCACGCCCTCAGGTCACTCCCGCTCAGTTGAGCTGCCAGCTTACACACTGGTCAATGCCGGGGTTTCCTACACAGCGGGTCCATGGTCGGCTAGTATCGTCGGCAAGAACCTGACGGACGAGGAATATTTCCGCTCGAACTTCCCAGACCTGTTCGGGTCACAGATTGTTCTGCCGGAACTTCCGCGTCACTTTATTGCCAGTGCTGCTTACAGCTTCTGATAAAAACCAACTGCCGGAGAGCGGGTGATCCCTGCACTCCGGTAAATTCTGGAAAAAACTATGCGATTGAACTCTCTGAATAAATTTATTCTATGCTCGGCCGTTGCATGCGCACCGCTTGTACACGCCGTTGATGACAGTATGTCTGCTCAGAAAAAAATCGATAATGCTGCGGCCAAAAGCCAGCAGAAAATCGACCGGTATTCTGAACAGGAAACATCCGACCTGCTGGAATACCGCGCCGTCTCTGCTCAGCTGGAAAGTCTGACGATTTTTAACCAGCAGATGCAGAAGCTGATTGATTCTCAGGAAGCCGAGAAAGTCAGCATCAACAAACAGATTAAGGAAATCGACAGCATCGAAACCGGCGCCCTGCCACTGATGCTGAAAATGACCGAGACCCTCAGCACTCTGATTGATGCCGATGTCCCGTTCCTGATCGACGAGCGTAAAGAGCGTTACGAAAATCTCGCAGAACTGATTGACCAGGCCAACGTCAGCGCCGGTGAAAAATTCCGCCGCATCATGGAGGCCTACCAGATTGAAATGGATTTCGGTAACACCATCGAAGCCTATCGTGGCGACCTGGTGGTTTCTGATTCCGCCGAACCGCGTTCGGTCGATTTCCTCCGTATTGGCCGTGTCGGCCTGTACTACCAGACTCTGGACGGTAAAGAGAGTGGCCGCTGGAACCCTGAGACCCGCAGCTGGGAAGAGCTGACCAGCTCGCACCGCATTGCGATCCGTGACGGTATCCGTATTGCCCGTAAACAAATGCCACCTGAACTGCTGACTCTGCCAGTCAGTGCACCGAACAGCTGAGGAGACCGACAACATGTTTAACCGCCCGATTACCAGCTTTGCTCTGGTAACTGCCTTATTCTTCAGCACCGCTGCTCAGTCCGCTGAGTCGCTGCAGGAACTCTACAAACAGATTTCCGGTGACATTAAGAAAGAAGCCACGCACAACACTGAGCGTGAGAAAAAATTCAAAGCCGCCGCCGATCAGCAGAAAGCCATGCTGGCCGACGTCAAAGCCAAACTGGCGGCACAGCAGAAGCTGCGCGAACAGTTAAAAACCACCTTCGATGCCAACGAAACCGAGCTGGCTGAAATCACCACCCTGCTGGATCAGCGTACCGGTAACCTCGGTGAGCTGTTCGGTGTTTTCCGTCAGATGGCCGGTGACACCCAGTCGCTGATGGTAGGCTCACTGATCACCGCTCAATACCCTGAGCGACTCGAGACCATAGATCAGCTGGCCAGCTCAAAAGAAGTTCCAACGATTCCGCAGATGCAGTCCCTGTGGGAACTGATGCTGCAGGAAGTTTCCGCGTCTGGTGAAGTGACGGACTTCTCTGCGTCTGTCGTACAGCCAAACGGTGACGCCTACACCACGGATGTAACCCGTGTGGGTACCTTCAACGTTGTCACTGGTGATAAATACCTGACCTACAATGCCGACAGCGGCAAGCTGGTTGAGCTGGCACGTCAGCCTTCGGGTGCGGCCACCAGCACAGCAGCCGAGCTGACCAGCGCTTCATCTGGCTCTGTCGACTTTATGCTTGATCCATCCCGTGGAGCACTGCTGGGCCTGCTGGTTCAGGCACCCAGCCTGATAGAACGTGTACAGCAGGGTCGTGAAGTGGGTTACGCCATCATCGTCGTCGGTATTATTGGTCTGCTGTTTGCGCTGATGCGCTACATGGCTCTGACCGCGACTTCGGCCAAAATCCGTGCTCAGCTGAAGAACATGGAAAATCCAACCGACAACAACCCACTGGGTCGCATGATGATTGCCTTCTACGAGAACAAGCATCTTAACGATCTGGATGTCATCACCAAGAAGCTCGAAGAAGTCATCTTCAAAGAGCTGACCGATATGAAGAAAGGTCTGGCCACCATTAAAGTACTCGCTGCCATCGCGCCTCTGATGGGTCTGCTGGGTACCGTGACCG
>JBPEXS010000162.1:0-1376 GCA_052031325.1 Thalassolituus sp.
ACATCCAGAAACTGATCCGGCACCCACTCCAGCGGTATGCCCAGATGAGGGCAGTGGTTGCGGTAAACATGCACTTTTCCGCCATGATGTATGGCAAACACAGGCGTGCCATCCAGGTCGAAGCCTTTGGTCGAGCCTTCCGGCAGCTCATCGAGGGTACAGAGTGTGCGCATGGGCAATACGGGAGTGGTTGCGATAACCGCATCAGGATAACGCGATGTCACGGATAAAGAAAAAGACAAAAAAATGCCCCTCCGGAGAGGGGCAAGCAACCGTGATTGGCTGGGCATCGCAGACAGGTCTTTGATGCCCTGATGAGAGAGACACGGTAAAGGTGATGAGCCATTTACCGGTTGTTGTCAGAGCCACCCGACAACAGAATCTATAGTAGACCTCATTTTTCATCTAATCAATAATAATTCTCATTAATATTTGAAACTATTCTCAAGTGTAGAAAAGGCACTGACAATGGCCGGGGTCTCGTGGTTATGTAAGGGCTCAGATTCAGGTCGGATCCGGGCCGGAGTATGAGGACTGCAGCGGTTTGGAGAAACAGCGGGCAAAAAAATGCCCCTCCGAAGAGGGGCAAGCAACCGTGATTGGCTTGATGAGAGAGACACGGTAAAGGTGATGAGCCGCTTACCGGTTGTTGTCAGAGCCACCCGACAACGAAATCTATACTAGACCCTTGATCTGGCTTTATCAATAATAATTCTCATTAACATTTGTAAGCGAGTGTAAAGTCAGTTTTTGCTGATGAGATGACGCAACCGGGTGCCCAGACTCACGGATAACTGGATTTCAGTCGCCGGTAGCTCTGGCGGAAAGTAACAGCCACTGATCTTGGCATCGGCCAGACTGGCACCGTCGAGGCAGCAGCCGCGGAAATCCACACCACGCAGGTCAGTACCGCGGAAATACGTATCGGTGAGATCCATGTCGGTGAGATTGGCTTTGCGCAGATCCAGACCGCGAAGATCGCAACCGCTCAGATCGCACACCTGCCCGCGTTCCCGGGCAGCGTTGAAGGAGGTCACATCATCGAGTCGTAACATCTGATACATAGGGTCCTGACTGATATGGGGTGTGGCCATGTAGGGTCTCCTGAAATAGACTTCTTATCTCAGTATAGGAACTAAACCAGAAAACGTGCTCCCAGCCTTTCTCCTGACCAGCCAGTGGTTCGACCACGACGGCGAAACACAGCTTGTTTTCTGGTGGAGCACGCCCTCCGGGCCGGTACGTACGGTCGTTCAGCAGCCCTGCGTCTGCTTTATCCCTGCGGATGATCTTGCTCAGGCCAAAAAGGTAGTGAAGGCACTGGGCTGGCCGGTGACGTTTAAACCGGTGAATATGCGCTTTTTCAATGGTCGTGC
>JBPEXS010000163.1:0-1668 GCA_052031325.1 Thalassolituus sp.
ATTTCAGCTTCGAGCCGCGTCATCTGCTCTGGCGTATCTACCCGGATATTAAAGCGGCACTGACAGAAATCCGGTACTACATTGACCGCACCGCCACCCTGTATCCTGCCAATGTTGACGGTGATGCCGTCAGCTTCGCTGGTCAGTTCACTCAGCAGCACCGATGCCCGGGCGATGGCCATCACCGCATTTCGGCCATCAAAAAAGTTGCGCCCCGCATGGGTACTGAGCCCGCGGGCGGTCAGGGTGAAATTACCACTACCCTTACGTGCACCGGCCAGCGTGCCGTCGGGTAACGCCGGCTCATAAGTCATGCCGTAATGTGCGCTTTTGGCCAGCTCCATCAGCACTGGCGCCGATGACAGCGAGCCGGTTTCTTCATCCGGCGAAATGATGACTGTAAACCCAAACTCATCTTTAAACGATGACTGACCCAGCCACTTCAGGGCCTCTGCCAGCACCACCAGCCCGCCTTTCATGTCGGCAGTACCCGGGCCTTTCAGCAGACCCTCTTCAACCTTGCAGCTCCGAAAGTGGCTGTCTTTGGGGAATACCGTATCGCTGTGCCCGGTCATGACCAACTGCAGTGGTGCCTCAGGACGGGCGCGGAAAATCTGGATGGGGTTTGGCGTAAACAGAGATTCTTCACCATCCTCCTCCATGCGACTGATGTCAGCACCCTGACGCTGTTCATAGCTGTCAGAGAGTGGCTCAAACAACTCAGCCAGCCCCTGCTGCACCAGAGCAATGCCTTCACGGTTCCAGCTACCTGAGTTGATATCCGCCAGACGCTGCGTGACTTCCAGCATCCGCTGGGTGACTGCCTGCGGGTCAGGAAAGATGTCCGTGAGGGTATTCTGCTCAGCCATGGCACGCCTATGCGGGTGAAAGAAGGAGGATGAATAAATTATCGACAATAATCGGATAAATGTGGTTTCGATCTGAAGAGAAATAAGCGGATTTAATCCGGCAAAGCTGACAAGCCAGAAACTATGATTTTTAAAGGGTAAAGATTGTCGTAAATGTCCCCGCCAGGACTATGAACTAAGCACTGCCGGATATTATTCTGACATTACCCCCTATGATTCAGAGGCCTTACCATGGCTAAGATCGATTCGTCCGCTAAACAGGCAGACACACAATCACTTAAACAGAAAAACCGGGATTACATACTGCAGCCGGCATCATCCATTGCCGCGTTGCTGGATAACGGCCCGGATATTATCAACTCAGGCAAAGGCTGCACCGTCATCGATAGCGAAGGCCGCAGCATGCTGGATGCCGTCGCCGGACTCTGGTGTGTCAATGCCGGGTACGGTCGTGATGACCTGTCCGGGGTGATGTACAAAGCCTCAAGCCAGCTGGCGTATTACCATACCTTCTCGAACGCTTCGAACCCCTGGCAGATTGCACTGGCGGAAAAGCTGATCAGTATCGCTCCGGGTAAACTTGGTAAAGTCTTCTTTGGTAATGGCGGCAGTGATGCCAACGATACGCTGATGAAAATTGCCTGGCACTATCACCAGCTGAAAGGCAATAAAGCCAAGACCAAATTCATTGCCCGCGAGCGCGCTTATCACGGCACCTCCATCTCGACCGCGAGCCTGACCGGTCTGACGGTATTTCATAATGAATTCCCTTTACCGCTGGATTTTGTTCTGCGCACCG
>JBPEXS010000164.1:0-1392 GCA_052031325.1 Thalassolituus sp.
GCGGGATTCACCCAACCTCTGGAAGTGGCTCAGGGGCCAGTCTATCTCAGCAGTGGCAGTGCCGATGAAAGTGCCATGTCGATCGATCTGGACCCATACCGGCATGGCAAGCGCATTCTTATCGAGCAACGTTATAAAAGTGGTTATGACTCTGGCCTGCCAGACAGTGGTCTGCTGATCACCCGGGTAGATGACAGGTTCAACTACGGTAACCTGAAATTCCTGACTTCGGATCAGTCTGACTATCTGATTGGTAATGCCTCAGGCGCCCCCGGTACGGATGTGCGTACTGACAGCAAGGGCGTTGTAGTGACATCGGCAGAAACGCTGGAGCTGGCCGATGGCGCAGTGATTCTCAGTGATGTTGTCACCGGTGTGGATGCCAGTTTTACCTACACCAATGCCCGAGAAGCCAAAGGTCAGGCCCTGGGACATGACGATCTGCCACCCGACAGCACCTGGGGTAATTATGGTCAGCAGGGCATGGCCCGGCTGATCATTCCAGTGAGTGGCGAAGTACTCAGTGCCGATGGCGTGGATTTTCTCGCCTATGGCGCCGGCTACGCGGAAGTCTATCTGTACGATGCCGGAACCTGCGGCGAAGCTGAGCCAGTGCTGGCTCGCCGCTATGCGGTGGCTCAGGGGTGGAACCGTCTGTTATTTGCCGAACCACTGGTGCTCAGCAGCGCTGAGGTCTGTGTTGAAATCATCAGTACGCCCACTGGTCCGTCTCCGGCGTTTGTCGCTGATCGACAGGGCGAGGCCAGTGGTCTGACCTCGCTCAGCACCGATGGCGAAACCTATGAAAGCGCCAGCTTTGATATCAGCGCCCGTCTGCTGGTGAGTTCAGAGAGCCAGGCCCGCCAGTCTGAAGCACGGGTGGTGACCTCAACCGATAATGACGAAACCTCACTGGGTGCCTCTGTCTGGTTACTCCTGGTCCTGGTTCTGTTTATACTGCTGTTCCGTCAGGCACCGGCTGCGCAGCTGGTACCCGTAAAAGTCAGAGCAGAGAACAGACGAGGTAACCGCGGTGAAGTTGGTCAGATATCAGATTTGGATTCTGCTCGCCGCCATCAGTCTGACCGTCTGCCTCGTCGGTGAATCCGCGACTGATCTGCTGCGTTATGACCGTTCAGCCGTAGCCGGGGGCGCTTACTGGCGCCTGCTCACCGCGCATCTGACCCACCTCACACTGAATCATGCTTTGTTGAATCTCGCGGCTCTGGCACTGACAGCCTATGTGTCGGACGAACGCATTTCCCTGCAGCGTCAGTTGCTGTGCTGGCTGTGGTTGTTTGCCTTTACCGGGATCATGCTGCACCTGACCAGCCCGGATCTGATGTATTACGTGGGGCTGTCGGGTGCTCTGCACGGCGCCTTACTGGTCGC
>JBPEXS010000165.1:0-7059 GCA_052031325.1 Thalassolituus sp.
ATCCTGAACGCTTTGAAAACCGCGCTTGTTTCAGCAGTCGATTAAAACCGATGCGCTGCCATGCTTTGCTAAACAGATTATCCACTTGAACATCGTGGCGGCTTAAATACTCAGCGGTGAGCGATGGCAAAACAGAAGAGGTTGTGTCAGAATTCATACATAGCCTTGGGTGGGTGTTTTGTTTTGTCTAGTTAACTAACATTATACCACGAAAAGGCTATTTTTATTTATATTATTCAGTAACTTAAGCTGTATTTTTTGCTGTTTTTGAACCCCGAAACTTGAGTAACTCAGATAATAAACGTCGTATTTTTCTTTTTTGGGAATCACGGTGTTTTCCTTATTGCACCTGTATCCGGTTCAGGCAGCCTGATCGAGTTTCTTCAGCAATTGTGGACGAATCTGTTCAGCCCAATCCTTCAGACGCTGATCGGTGTACATACCCTGAGTACGCTGATCGATTACCAGTCCGACAAAACGGCCATTAACGACGGAGGCAGAATTCTCAAAGGTGTAACCTTCAGCAGACCAGTCGCCGATCATCTCTGCCCCCAATCCTTCAAACACCTTGTACAGGGCCATCAGCGAGCTGGCGAAACGGTCGGAATATCGTTCCTGTGCACCGAGACCGAACATGGCGATGCGCTTACCGGTTAGATCCGGCGTGCCCATAATGGTAAGAAATTCTTCCCAGTTACGCTCCAGACAACCTGCACTCAAACCCGGAATATCGCCAACGCCATAACTCGGCGTACCGAGAATAAGCGCGTCATACTGTAGAAAGTCTTCTGCGCTGATGCGGTTTACGTTCACCGGTTTATCGGCGATATCCGCACCGATCAGTTTCTGCAGTTTCTTGGCGATCAAACGTGTTGTGCCTGTTTCTGTTCCGAAAAACATACCGATTTTGTTCATTTGTTACCCCAGTATTGTCAGCTTATAGACAAAACCCTTCCAGAACCCTGCGGTTCCGGCAGTTTCAGAATGGGTAATTGCAAACGATATTCCAGTGAATCAACTGAGAAGCAGATTGCGTGATCGGGAGCACTGAATTAGGCTGAATATTAGTTTCTTTCAGGTTGCATCATGCCGCAGGATCTCGTTTTTTCGTTCTTTCTGATTTTTGCCGGGGCCATGGTGTTGGCCACGGTGGCTCTGTATACGCGCCAGCCGGTTCTGATTGCCTACATAGCGCTGGGCGCTATTGCCGGGCCCTTTGGCATGGGGTGGATTGAGCAGGCAGACAACCTGGTCGATATCGCCCATGTGGGCATTATCTTCCTACTGTTTCTGCTCGGACTGGACATGCAGCCCGCCTCACTGTTCGCGGTGTTACGCAAAGCCATGCTCGTTGCCATTGCCAGCTCAGTGATATTTTTTCTCACCGGCGCAGGCCTCACACTGTCACTCGGTTACAGCCTGATGGATGCCGTGATCGTTGGACTCGCGGTCATGTTCTCCAGCACCATCATAGGCCTCAAGCTGCTACCCACCACGGTACTTCATCACCGTCATTCCGGTGAGCTGATGGTGGGGCTGCTGCTGATTCAGGATATGATCGCCATCCTGGTGCTGATTCTCCTGAGCGTGCTGGAGGGTGAAAACAAAATGCCCGTCTGGCAACCATTCGTAGCCCTGCCCGTTCTGGCCCTGGGCAGCTACGCGATTGTGCGTTGGGTTCTGTTGCCACTGATCCGTCGCTTTGACCGCTATCAGGAATATCTGTTTATTCTTGCCATTGGCTGGTGCCTGACCTGTGCTGAAGTCGCCGCCATGGCCGGACTCAGTGCCGAGATCGGTGCCTTTATCGCGGGTGTCACACTGGCCACCTCGCCCATTGCCCAGTTTATTGCCATCAGTCTGAAGCCCCTGCGGGACTTCTTTCTGGTTATGTTCTTTTTCACTCTGGGTGCGGGGCTGAACCTGCAGATGCTGGATGATGTTCTTATCGCGGCAGGCTTGCTGGCACTGGCAATACTCGTTATTAAGCCTTTGGCCTTTCGCGTACTGCTGGGACGTTTCAGTGAGAAGCCGGGGCTTGCCTGGGATGTGGGTTTCCGTCTGGGGCAGATCAGTGAGTTCTCGCTGCTGATTGCTTTTGTTGCGCTGGAGGCGAGCCTGCTGACGGAGAAGGCATCGTTGCTGATTCAGGCGACGGCTATTATGACCTTTGTGGTGTCGAGTTATTTTGTGGTGTTTAACTATCCCACGCCGATTGCGGTAAGGGAGAAGTTAAGGAGGGATTAATGCCTGTCCTTTTTATTAGATACTTTTGTCAATGCGACTGGATTCGAACTGATCCAAATTTTAAATTCTATTTATGTTTCGCTCCTGGGAGGACGGCATCCTCCCGGCGCTAGCCACCCCACCTGCTTCGCGCTTTCCGAAACCAAACTCCCTCAGATCTTCATAATGTCCGGCGCACGTGCACAAGGGACGTCCATATCCCTCGTGCACTTGTTCGGCGTCCTGCCTCACAACACCTCCATTATTTCAGATCTTTCGGTGGCTTCCGGAGGCGCAATTCACCCAGCCACGCTTTCCAATGAACCCACAGCACTGGGGGCATTAACGATAGAGAAGTCTAAACGGGAGTCCAGGCTCCCAGTGATTAATTCTTGAGTACGATGTTTCTGGTTGTAAGTGCGCCTGTCACGAGCCATGAAATTCTAGATACGAATAGCTCATGAGACAGGATGTCGAGTAAGGCGTGCTGAGGCAGGACGCCGAATCACGCCGAGAGCGTAATGAGTATGCAGAAATTCATGAAGCAGCGAGTGACACAGCGCGAAGCAGGCTGGGCAGGCACACCTGGGGAGGGCCCGCGCCGGGAGGATGCCGTCCTCCCAAGAGCGATTAAAATCAGAATTGTTTCTGGCCTAACCGCAGTGATTTGATATCAAGTAGTCTCAACAACGCCATGCATATTCCCAAGAGCGAAAGTAAAAACTGCTTGAATGGATCCCCGCCTTCGCGGGGATGAAGTTGTGTTCTGGTAGGCCGCTCTGGATTGCTTCGCTAACGCTCGCAATGACAACCAGCCAAGGAGAAACTAACAGGCCTCAGTCTTTCCCCAGATCCAGCCGGTAGCGCCCTGTCCCCTGCCCTTTAAGAATCTTATCCAGCGTCTCAGCCAGCTCACCGCGACCAATGGTGGTCGTCAGTTCTTCCATACCCGGTAGCTTCCACTCACCGGCAACAGCATCCAGAACTGCCTGTTTTTTTGCTCGTGGAATCTCTACCGAATCCACACCCAGCAGGCCAACACCACGCAGAATAAACGGAAACACACTGGCTTCCACTTTTACACCGGCGATCATGCCACAGGTGGTGACTGCACCTTCCGGGCTGATCTGAGGAATGAGAGCTGACACCATGTCGCCGCCCACGGTATCCAGCGCTGCCTGATACAGAGGCTTGGCCATGGCTTTACCTTTCAGGGCCATGATGTCATCACGACCAACCACTGAGCTGGCGCCCAGGGTTTTCAGCCAGTCCGCCTGCTCTGGTTTGCCAGAGACCGCGACCACGTCGTAGCCAAGGTGCTTGAGAAGAGAGACACCCACAGAACCTACGCCACCGGTGGCACCGGTAACGACCACAGGGCCTTTATCCGGGCTTATCCCATAGGCTTCAAGCTTGAGCACGCTCAGGGCGGCGGTGAAACCTGCGGTGCCCCAGCACATGCTTTCTGCCAGTGACAGTCCCTTTGGCAGGGTCAGTACCCAGCTGGCAGGCACACGGATCATCTGGCCGAAGCCGCCGTCGGTGTTCATGCCGAGGTCATAACCGAATACCACAACTTCCTGTCCGGGTTTAAAGTCATCGGACTCGCTGCTCACCACGACACCGGCGGCATCAATGCCCGGCGTATGTGGGTATTCGCGGGTAACGCCTTTATTGCCGGTGTTCGACAGTGCGTCTTTAAAGTTCAGGGAGGAGTACTTCACCTCGATCAGTACCTCACCGGCCGGTAAATCGGCTTCGGTGCGTTCAATCCATTGTCCTGTGTAGCCCGATTCGGTCTCGGTCACCTGATACGCGGTAAAGGTCATTATTCTTATCCTTTGGTCTGCATCTGATTGTTAACCGCAGTGAGAATACGGGTAACGGCCTGAGCCACACCGTTCTGAACGGCGATACCCATTTTCTCCTGCAGGGTCTTACGGAATTCGTAACTGACGAGGAAGACATCGGCGTCATTGCAGGCGTTCATCAGGTAATCATCACTGGTGCCGACTTCGTCGATCAGCTTCAGATCAATGGCCTGCAGGCCGTACCAGACATCACCGGTGGCGATGGCATCGATATCGACACGCGGGCGGAACTGTTTCACGTGGGCTTTAAACAGGCCGTGGGTTTCTTCCAGATCACTCTGAAATTTCTCACGGGCTTTATCCGTATTCTCACCAAACATGGTAATGGTGCGCTTGAATTCACCGGCGGTGAACAGTTCGTAGTCCACATCCATCTTTTTTAAGACTTTATTGAAGTTCGGTACCTGAGCAACCACCCCGATAGAACCGATAATGGCAAACGGCGCTGCCACCATGCGGTTTGCCAGACAGGCCATCATATAACCGCCACTGGCCGCCACACGGTCAATACAGATGGTCAGAGAGATGCCTTTATCGCGGATACGCTTCAGCTGCGATGCGGCGAGGCCATATGAATGAACCATACCGCCACCACTTTCGAGACGGACCACCACTTCATCTTCTTTTTCAGCCATAGTGAGTACGGCGGTGATTTCCTGACGCATCAGTTCGACGTCACTGGCGCGGATATCACCATCAAAGTCGATGACCCAGACCCGTCGGCGTGCTGGCGCATCGGTGGTGTTGGCGGCGAGTTTTTTCTCTTCCTTCGCTTTGGATTTCTCCTGCTTCTTACGCTCTTTGTTCAGCGCTTTCTGCAGTGCTGGTGTGCTCACAGCGTCTTCAAGCTGCTCTTTATGGTCGTCCAGCTCATCATTGAGCTTACGGATCTTGAGGTGCCCATCGGACGAACCACCGCGGTTTCGTGATGCCAGTGCGATCAGACCACCAGTAACAATCAGTATTGCGACCACCAGGGTGGCAACTTTCAGCAGAAAGCTGCCGTAATCCGCGAGAAATTCCACTAAGTTTTCCTTAAATACAGTTCAGACAGCTCAGGATAAACGAACCATCCGTCGGGGCAAGTCCGGGCACGCATTTGTACTTGCCCGCCCCCTTATAAATTCAGAGATCATAAGAGGCAGCCAGTCTGGCGAGAGCAGCCATTGACAGGCCCGTACCAGCCCCCTAGAGTGACCGACCAGCTTTTACATCAGACCCGCGTGCGGGTATACGTTTCGGAAGGATAGTTATGGCTACGGCTGCTGAATTTATTGAAAAAATGAACGACCGCTTTGACCCGGCTGCGGCTCAGGGTGAAAACATTGTATTTCAGTTCAACATCGAAGATCAGGGTACTTACCACCTGACCATCAAAGACGGTACCTGCGGCATGGCTGACGGCGAAGCAGCAGATCCGAATGTAACTCTGAGCATGAACAGTGAAACCCTGCAGAAGCTGGCTTCTGGTGAACTGGACGGCATGATGGCCTTTATGTCCGGCAAGCTGAAAGTAGAAGGCGATATTATGCAGGCAACCAAGCTGCAGAAGCTGTTCCCGGGCTGATCACAGCCCCGCAGCGGTGAGATCATCCGGTGTTTACCAGTCGATCGTCACCGCCTGCAATGCCCGGTCATTGGCTGGCCGGGCAATGATTCCCCGAGGTGTCCGGTACACATCATAAACCGCACCATCTCCCATCGGCATATAGACTGCACTGCCGAAATCGGCGTCCAGCCACAGATCGTAATTCCGCAACCACCCCCAGATATCAAAGGCTTCAACAAACCCTTCACTATCGCTCAGGGCATAGACTGAACGTTCAGCGGTGCGTTCCTGTTCCAGTGACAGGTAGCGGCCAGACAAGCGATCCAGCCGGTAAAGAGGGTCAACGCCCATAGCCAGAAAAGGGCCTTTCCAGACCAGCAGGCGCACATCCAGCTGCCACTGATCACCATGCACTTCATAGGTGGTGCGTTGATGATCGACATCTTCGATGGTGACTTCAAATCGCTGATCGCCCGTCTGGTCTATGTAGACGGTTGCCAGATCCTCTTCATTGGAGAGCGCGCGGTACTTGAGCAGGTCAAACCCCATCAACCCCATAGCAATCATCACAAACAACAGGGCCAGGCCAGCTGTACCACGCAACCACTGTCCGATCCAGCCACGACGCACCAACAGCTTAAAGGCCAGGAAACATGCCGCACCTGCTATCAGGGCTGTAAGAAGAACCAGGCTAGTCTGCAGCATGGCTTTCGAGAATACTGTCCGCGCAACGACGGGCCAGTTCGAGGGCGTCGTCGGTTGCGGGCATGGGGTTATTCAGGGTATCCAGGTAATACTCCACGGCAGTAACGGCATCAGCAAAGGCTTCTACAGTACCTGAAGGAACGGGTTTATCACTCTCCAGCAACTGGTCTTTCACGAACAGGCCAAGATCGTCGAGAATCGCACTAAGCCCTTCTTTCTCCAGAAAGCTGATGGCTCCGGCTACTTCAGAGAGCGTTGCTACCACAGAGTTCAGATGTGCCTTGTCGCCGTCTTCAATAAACCAGGCCGTCGCATGTTTGACGGTCAGCAACGAACTGACGCCTTCTGAAACCAGAGCAATCACACCCTCTCTCAGAACCACCGGATCGACGTTGCTATTGTCCGTCAGCTGGCGATTCAGCTCCAGCTTCTGCAGCTCTAGCTCAATACGTATGATGCCATCGGCAACCTGGCTGAGATCACGTTTGCCCAGATTGAGATCGCGGATAATCCGGTCGGCCAGCTCCGCAGCACGGTTCATCTCCACCATCGACAGAGTGTCTGAGATACGTTCCAGGCGGTCGGATAGCTCCTGATCGCTCAGGCCGTTCTCATTGGTACGCACATCGCGGTCAATCAGATCTTTGAGACTGTGAATTTCCTGCTGCAGCGCTTTTACAAACGACAGAATAGCAGAACGATCCGGGC
>JBPEXS010000166.1:0-1293 GCA_052031325.1 Thalassolituus sp.
AATGTCACAGGCAGTTACCTGTCTTTGTAACAGGCCTGCTATTTCCTGCCTATTTCTCACCTGACAGTTTCAATAAGGCCGGAAAGCGTCATAAATCTGCTCTGCATAACCCACAACCTGCACACAAAGATGGCGCTTTAACATTGCCTGTTACGAACGCTTACAGTGATTAACAACAAGCCACACAGAGGCCCGTAAGGCTTACAGACCTGCCCGATGCGAAGCTTCAGAATACCCCTGTACTTCAGAAACGCTCTCACAAAAGGCAGACATCGTGGCACCGAACCTCCTGCAGGACAGCCTCAACGCCCTTCTAAACAGCCAGGCCATCTACACGGTTTTCCAACCGATTGTTGATCTGAATATGCGCAGCCCGCTGGGCTTTGAAGCCCTGACCCGTGGCGAGCCAGGCAATCTGCTGCAGCGCCCGGACATGATGTTTGATACCGCTTTCCGCTGTCAGCGCCTGTCAGATCTGGAGCAGCTGTGCGTCACTTCAGCGCTGGAGAGCTTTCAGCAGCAGAACAGTGATGCCCTGTTGTTTATCAATATCTGCCCGGAAAGCATGATCCAACAGCCGGGCCTGCTGAACGAAACCATCAGCGTGCTGAAGCAGTCCGGCATCCGTCCGGAGCAGCTGGTTCTTGAGATATCTGAACGCTTTCCGGTTAAAGACACTGCTGAGTTACAACAGGCACTGGCCCGCTATAAAGAAGAAGGTTTCGCAATCGCCATCGACGATCTTGGCAGTGGTTACTCAGGGCTGAAGCTCTGGTCTGACATCCACCCCGATTACGTCAAAATCGACCGTCACTTTATTCATAAAGTGGATCAGGACCCCGTAAAACAGGCGTTTGTTAATTCCGTGGTGCGTCTTTGTGATCAGCTCAGCTGCCGGGTGATTGCCGAGGGCATTGAGACCGAAACTGAGCTGGCAACACTGCGCAGCATGGGCATCCACCTGGCTCAGGGTTACCTGCTGGGCCAACCGCGACAGACGCTTGCATTCAGTGTTCCTCAGGCCTGTCAGCAGACGGCAGAGCTCACCCTACGCGGTGGACTGGAACGCCCTGTCGGCGACCTGTGTCAGCCACTGATGAGCATCACCCCGGATACCCGCATGAGTGATGCCGACCGTCTGTTCAATGAAATTCCGTCCCTGGTCTGCCTGCCAGTGGTTAAAGACGATATTCCGGTCGGCCTGATCCGTCGCCATACCCTGCTGGAGCATTTCAGCCGCCCTTATGGCCGTGCGCTTTACGAAAAACGCCCGGTTGGAGACTTCCTGCAGAA
>JBPEXS010000167.1:0-1591 GCA_052031325.1 Thalassolituus sp.
CGCCAGCGTTTCCTGCAGGCCAGTATTCAGGTCATGACCCGGGATCAGGCCATTGTTGATGCCATGGCCCTGCACGAACCTATGGTGCGCAATAAAGTCATTCAGGTGATCAGCAGTCAGGAATTTGAGTCCATGAGAACCACAGAAGGGCGCCTGAAACTGCAGGAAGATCTGAAAAAAGCCCTGTCTGACATCATGGCTCAGGAGGCGGGTTCCGAAGACATTGAAGCCGTCCTCTTCACAAACTTTGTAATGCAGTAGGTGAGCTGTGCAGGATTTATTATCCCAGGATGAAATTGATGCGCTGCTTCACGGAGTGGATGGCGGCGAGGTAGAGCTGGAAGAGGACGTCGATGAATCCGGCGTCCGCCAGTATGACCTCAGCAGTAACGACCGTATTGTCCGCGGCCGGATGCCGACGCTGGAAATGATCAACGAACGTTTTGCGCGTTACACCCGGATCAGTATGTTCAATTTCCTGCGCCGCAGTGCCGATGTCGCATCGGGCGGTGTGCAGGTGATGAAATTCGGCGAGTACGTTCACACTCTGTACGTACCTACCAGTCTTAACCTGGTAAAAATCCGCCCGCTGCGGGGCACAGCGTTGTTTGTTCTGGATGCCAAACTGGTGTTCAAACTGGTGGACAACTTTTTTGGTGGCGATGGCCGCCACGCCAAAATCGAAGGCCGTGAATTTACCCCGACCGAAGGTCGTGTCGTACAGCTGATTCTCAGTCAGGTATTTACCGACATGATTGAGGCCTGGGCACCGCTGCACGAAATTGATTTTGAATATGTCGGCTCCGAAGTGAATCCGGCCATGGCCAACATCGTCAGCCCCAGTGAGGTGGTCATTGTCAGCACCTTCCACATCGAACTGGACGGTGGCGGCGGCGACCTGCATATGACGATTCCGTACTCCATGATTGAACCCATCCGCGAAATGCTGGATGCCGGTTTTCAGTCGGATGTGGATGACGTCGACGAGCGTTGGCAGCAATCACTGCGCGAAGACATTCTTGATGCCCGTGTGCCGGTACATGGCACAGTGGTAGAGCGGGAAATCACTCTGCGTCAGGTTGCGGCACTGAAAGCCGGTGATGTGATCCCTGTGGAGATGCCAGAAGACTTTATTTTACAGGCCAACGGCATCCCGGTTTTCCGCGGAAAAATGGGCGTATCCGATGAAAACCTGGCCATAAAAATTATTGAACCCTTAGTTCACAGAAAACGCTGAGGAACCTCTTATGAGCGATACTGAAGACCCAAAAAATCCGGAAGAAACCGGTCAACCGGAAGAAGCCTCGGCCGAAGAAAACCAGAGTGAAGAAGAGCTGGCCGATGAATGGGCAGCAGCCATGGCAGAGTCTGGTGACGACGTTTCTGATGATGAAGATGCCGTTCAGCAGATGCCACTGGATAAGCTGAAAGACGAAGGCAAGCCACGTAAAGACGGAGACGAAGGGCCTGAACTGGATGTGATTCTGGATATTCCGGTGCGCATCTCAATGGAAGTCGGTGCCACTCAGATTCCAATCCGTAACCTGCTGCAACTGAATCAGGGCTCAGTGGTGGAACTGGAGCGTCTCGC
>JBPEXS010000168.1:0-3079 GCA_052031325.1 Thalassolituus sp.
TACACCGACTTTATTGATAACGCCGGTGGTGTGGACTGCTCTGACCATGAAGTAAACGTGAAGATCATGCTCAAAGAGGTTATGGATGCCGGCGATCTGACCCGCAAGCAACGCGATAAGATCTTTATGGATCAGACCGATGCGGTGGCCGATCTGGTGTTGAAAAACAACTACAACCAGACTCAGGCGATTGCGCTGGCACACCGTGACTGCCGGACCCGTTTTGATGAATACACCCGCCTGATCCGTGATTACGAACAGCAGGGCAAGCTCAACCGTCGTCTGGAGTTCCTGCCGGAAGACGAAGCCTTGCAGGACCGTCGCAGCCACAACCTGGGCCTGACCCGTCCGGAACTGGCGGTGCTGATTTCGTACACCAAAGCGGATATGAAAGAGCGTCTAAATCACGAGTCGATTACCGGAGATGATTACATCGCCCAGATCGCGGCAACGGCGTTCCCGGATGCGTTGGTGAAGAAATTCGCTGAGCCACTGAAGAACCATCGTCTGCATCGTGAAATCATTGCCACCCAACTGGCCAATGACATGGTGAACTTTATGGGGATCACCTTTGTGAACCGCATGAAAGAGTCGACCGGTGCGTCCATTCCGGAAATTGCACGAGCGTATGTCACCGCCCGCGACACTTTCTCGCTGAAACAGCGTTGGGAAGAAATCTGTGCCCTGGATTACAAGGTGGATACCTGCATCCAGGAGAACATGATGTCTGAGCTGATGCGTCTGGTGCGTCGCGCCACCCATTGGTTCCTGCGTAACCGTCGCAGCAATATTGATATCATCAGTGAGGTTGAGCTGTTCAGGACTGAGGTACAGAACATCGCCGCTAATCTGGGTGATCTGCTCAAGGGCCGTGCCCGTAACCGCTGGGAAGCGATTTACGAAGAACGCCGCGAGATGGGCGTGCCCGATGATCTGGCGGGTTTTACCGCCGGTGCTGCGGAACTCTATGCCGCACTGGGTATCATCGAAGCCAACCATCAGAGCTCACACGGCATTATGCGCGTGGCCGATGCTTACTTCTCCGTGGGCGAGCATCTGGCAGTGAACTGGTTTATCGATCAGGTCAACGTGTTGCCGACCACCAACCATTGGGAAGCCATGGCGCGTGAGAGCTTCCGTGATGATCTCGACTGGCAGCTGCGTTCTCTTACCGTCGGCATCCTGCGCTCACACAGCGATGAAATGGATCTCGAGGCCGCGATTGCGCACTGGAAAGAAGAGCAGAGCGTACTGGTGAAACGCTGGCAGAGCATGCTGGCAGAACTGAAAGCCCGCGATGAGATGACGTATCCGATGATTGCCGTTGCCTTGCGTGAACTGCTGGATCTGGCTCAGGCCAGCCGTCATCGTCGCGCTGACGACTGATCGCTGATTCCGGGCTCTGAACAACAGCCCGGAGCCGGTTATACTGTGAACGCTGCTGGGGCATCGCTGGTGCCTCAGCGGCGTTTTTGTTTTCAGTCGGGTCCAGATTAGCGTTCAGTCAGTTTATGAGTCAGACCATCATTCTTGATCTTCACATCAGTCGCGATGATTACCAGCGTTATTATCAGGGCCAGGTCAAAACCGTGCTGGCCACGGCACTGGATGGTCGCCGGATTCAGTTTCCGGCGGGGGTGCTGCAGCGTGTGGTCACCCACGAAGGTATCCGCGGTCGCTTTGCCATCAGTTTCTCGTCAGAAGGTCGTTTTGAAAAAATAGAGCGTCTGCGCTGAATCGCACCCTTCATTCCCGTATACTGGCGACCGTTTTAATTCCTGAGAGGTCAGTATGGATTGGTACGGTCTTGCCCGCCCATTATTCTTCCGCCTGAGTGGCGAAACGTCCCACGAACTCGGTCTGGATCTGCTGGGCGCTGCGCAACGTACTGGCCTGTTGAAAAATCTGGTAACTCCAGTGGCCGATGCTCCGTGCACCGTTGCCGGGATTACCTTTCCGAATCCCGTCGGTCTGGCGGCTGGCCTGGATAAGAATGGCGACTACATCGATGCCTTTGCCACGCTGGGCTTTGGCTTTATCGAGATCGGTACCATCACGCCGCGCCCACAACCGGGCAACCCTAAGCCTCGTCTGTTCCGCCTGCCGGAGCAGCGCGCCATCATCAACCGCATGGGTTTCAACAACAAAGGCGTTGATCACCTGGTTGAACAGGTGAAGAAGGCAAAGTTTAAGGGTGTGCTGGGTATCAACATCGGTAAGAACTTTGATACCCCGGTTGAGAACGCCACTTCGGATTACCTGATCTGTCTGGATAAGGTGTACGAACACGCTACGTACATCACCGTGAACATCTCCTCGCCGAACACACCGGGCCTGCGTACGCTGCAGTACGGCGATGCCCTGAAAGAGTTGCTGCTGCCGATCAAAGAACGTCAGCAGGAGTTGGCGCAACAGTTTGGCTACAAGCCGGTATTCGTCAAAATCGCTCCGGATATGAGCGCAGACGAGGTTCAGTCAGTCGCTGAGACGCTGGTGGACTGTGGTATCGATGGCGTGATTGCCACCAACACCACGCTGTCTCGTGAGGGTGTGCAGGGTGCACGCTTTGGTGACGAAGCCGGTGGCCTGTCGGGGGCACCGGTGCGTGACCTGTCGACACAGACCGTCAGAACCCTCAGCGAGGCTCTCAATGGCCGTATGCCGGTGATTGGGGTGGGGGGTATTCTCAATGGCCAGGATGCGGCTGAAAAGATGGCTGCAGGCGCCTCACTGGTGCAGGTGTATTCCGGATTTATTTACCGCGGACCAGAGCTGGTGGCTGAATCTGTGAAGGCCATCGCCAGGGCCTGACCGCTTGCTGCGCGTGCGCCTCTTGGGATCTGAGAGACACTGCCTGTCGTAAAGGACAGGCAGAAAAAACCCGGCTCAATGGCCGGGTTGACCTCCCGGAAGAGGAGGCTCTGGTTTTAACGTATTCGGTGTTTCGCTATTTGAAGGGTGTCAGATAATCATCCTGTGTATGCCAGAAACGCCAGTAAGGCCATCCCAGTTGTCCGACCGGCCAGAACGCCAGCCTGCCATCCAGTAGTCACGGGTAGGACCTTCCGGGGCCAGATCC
>JBPEXS010000169.1:0-1036 GCA_052031325.1 Thalassolituus sp.
CAGAGATTCGCTGAGATCCGGGTCCGTCAGAGTGAGTTGCGCGGAATAATAATGCTCGCGGTTGGCGTCGGCCTGCAGGTAAACACTCTCAGAACTGGAGGTCACCTGCATCACATCACCACCAATCATGGGTTGTGGTTCACCATAGTGATAACCTGCGGCAGCGACATTGGCCTCTGTACTGCCGTAGGGAAGATCGGCTTCAAAAATGATGGCGATTTCCGCACTGTCTATGCTGTTGTCATCCGGGGTTTCAGAGCAGGCGGTCAGCAAGAAAAGAGGAAGCAGCAGCGACGAGAAATAGCGGACCTTCTGAAAACGGGATTGCAGGTGTAGTCCCGGGCTTAAGTGGCACAACGACATAGAGTTTCCTTGTCTGGTTCTCCTGAATGATTCAGTAGAGGGCAGATTTTGCTGAAACGATTCTGATGACTTTAATTTAACAACGAATTTTTTTGCCTGTCTTTGTCATGAGGGGGAGCAGGCGCCCGATGTGGATTGGTTACCTTTTCATTTTCGACATATTCGGGAATTCTGTAGCCGGCAGAATGAAAAAAGCCCGCATAAAGCGGGCTCTCTGTGCATCGAAGTGGCTGTATTAACGGATGGCCGTCAGGTAATACAGGTGCTTCTCATACTGATCAATGATGTCGGCCAGCAGCTGTTCACTGCTCCAGCCCATGACGTCGTAATCCTGTCCACCTTCCTTGAGGTATACCTCAGCACGGTAGTGACGCAGCTTTTCTTCGCGATCTTTACGGGTATCGCGCAGGGTAAAGCTGGGCGCTGAAATAGGACGGGCATGCACGGAATAGAAGAAGTCGATTTCTTCGCCGTGCGGCACTTCAATCCAGGCTTTTTTACCCGCTTCAGCATGCACTTCTGCATTCAGACCACGCTCACGGAAATGCTCGGCCACTTTCTCCAGCGCGGGCTTAACCTGCTGTTCAAGAAAGTCAGACACCTGCTGTTTATTCGGCTGGTGAATGATGCGTGACAGGCGTTTCTCCCAGCTGACCGGGCTTTGCGAGACGCT
>JBPEXS010000017.1:0-2472 GCA_052031325.1 Thalassolituus sp.
GCGTCGACGCCGTGGATTACCTGCTTAAGCCCATCCGCCGCGAAGATCTGCACACCGCTCTGCAGCGTGCCGCCCTCAGAAAATCTCAGATGAAAGTGGCAACACCCTCATCACGCACGCATCTGAGTTCACGTACGCACTCTGGTATCCGCCGCATTGCGGTCAACGACATCCTCTGGTTCAGCGCTGATCAGAAATACGTAACCGCACACTGCAGCGAGGGCGAATTCCTGCTGGATGAAACACTGAAACAACTGGAAGAAGAGTTCAGCGACGGCTTTATCCGAACCCACCGCAGCATCCTGGTCGCGACCTCGGCGATTGATCAGCTACACACCGGGCTTCAGTCTTCGACCCTGTCTCTGCATGGCAGCGATGCTCAGTTACCGGTGAGCCGCCGCCACCTTGCCGGCGTGCGGCGTTTCATCAAAGGCGGCTGAGGCACACCCAGCTAACACACCGGCACCAGCGCCGTCGCTTTCTGGTATCATTGCGCCCGAAACCGGACAGCGAAGTAAGCACATGCCAACCCTACGAATAGCCACCCGTAAGAGTCCTCTGGCCCTGTGGCAGGCCGAGCACATCAAAGCCCGCCTGCTGGCACTCCATCCTGAACTTGACGTTGAGCTGGTGACCTTCACCACCCAGGGCGACAAAATTCTGGATACACCACTGGCCAAGATCGGTGGTAAAGGCCTGTTCGTTAAAGAGTTAGAAGCCGCCATGCTGGATGGCCGCGCCGATATCGCCGTGCACTCTATGAAAGATGTACCGATGGAGTTCCCGGAGGGACTGGAACTGGGCGTCATCTGCGAACGTGAAAACCCGCTCGATGCCTTTGTCTCCAACCAGTACACCTCACTGGATGAACTGCCTCAGGGTGCCATCGTGGGTACCTCCAGCCTGCGCCGCCAGTGTCAGCTCCAGCAGCTGCGCCCGGACCTCGAGATCCGCAGCCTGCGTGGCAACGTCCAGACCCGTCTGAGCAAGCTCGACGCCGGTGAATACGACGCCATCATTCTCGCTGCGGCGGGCCTGCTGCGCATGGACATGGACGAGCGCATCGCCTCTTTCCTGCCGACTCACCAGTCTCTGCCCGCCGGTGGCCAGGGCGCTCTGGGTATCGAATGGCGTGTCGGTAACGATGCGATCAATGACCTGATCCGTCCCTTGTATGACGAAACCACGGCCAGCTGCGTTCTCGCCGAACGCGCCCTGAACCGTCGTCTGCAGGGTGGTTGTCAGGTACCGATTGCCTGCTTTGCCGAACGCACGGGTGATGAACTGTGGCTGCGCGGCCTGGTAGGAAGTGTCGATGGCAGCCAGATGCTGCGTACTGAAACCCGCGGTAGTGCCGATAAAGCAGAAGCACTTGGTGTAGAGGCCGCAGAAGACCTGCTGGCACAGGGTGCAGGTGAGATTCTGAAAGCCGTTTACGGCCACGACGTTGACTGAGCACGTGCCGGTCATCGTCACCCGGCCAGAAGGTCAGGCCGATGAACTGATCAACAGCATCAAGGCACTCGGACTGCAGGTCATGCATCAGCCGCTGATGCACATCCGCCCGTTTGCGGATGATCAGAGCCCGGAAGCCATTGCGGTACGCCAGCGCATACTGGCAACCGATGAATATTATGGTGTTATCGCCATCAGTCAGAATGCCGCCGAATGCGGTCTGAACTGGATGGACAGCTACTGGCCGCAGATGCCCGTCGGCCTGAGCTGGTTTGCCGTTGGCCCGTCCACTGCGGCACCGCTGCAGGCTGCAGGCCTTGAAGTGCTGAGCCCGGTCAGCCGCTATGACAGTGAAGGCTTGTTAGAGCGGCCGGAACTGCAGGCTGAACAGGTCTGTGATGAAAAGATACTGATCTGGCGCGGCGTCGGCGGGCGCGAAACCCTGGCCAGTGTGCTGCGCGAGCGCGGTGCCCGGGTTGATTACGCCGAGCTTTACGTGCGTGAACCTGTGCAGAGCACAACACAACAATGGCAGGCGCTGCTGCAGGAAAAACCCCTGTTATTGTTATCCAGCGGCCAGGCGCTGGATCTGGCACTGGACCGGGTCGCCGACCTGACTGAACGTGTACACGGCATACTGGTGCCGGGCGAGCGCGCCGCAGGCATTGCCCGCGAACGCGGTTTTGAAAAGGTACTGGTTGCGGCCAGTGCCCGTAATGAAGATACTTTGCACACCCTGCGTGAGTGGATTGCCGCGGGCGTATAAAGAGACATCCAAGCGACAAGACTCCATATAGAGAGCCAACCTTTACTGAAGGAAACTACAGTGAGCAACGAAAATCAGACCGGAACTCCTGTCGACAGCGCATCTGGTGCTCCGGCGATGAAAAAGAAGTCCGAAAAGAAAGGCAGTAACCTGCTGTCGTGGATCAACCTTATCCTGATTCTGACCCTGGCCGTACTGGGCGTGATGGCGGGCTGGCTGGCCCTGCAGCACAAACAGACCCTGGATCAGGA
>JBPEXS010000170.1:0-1165 GCA_052031325.1 Thalassolituus sp.
AAAGCCCGCGCCCTGTCACGTGAGAAAATGCTGTACGAAACCCTGCTTGTGGACCTGGCCGAAGAGCTGATCAGCCTGCAGACCTTTGCTGCGGCCATGGCCGAACTGGATGTCATGGTCAGCCTCGCGGACAAGGCCGATGCCCTGCGCCTGACCGCACCGGAACTGATCAGCGACAGCTGCCTCGATATCCGTCAGGGCCGCCATCCGGTGGTGGAAGCACTGATCACAGATCCATTTGTGGCCAACGACACCAGCCTCGATGACGACACCCGCATGCAGATCATTACCGGCCCGAACATGGGCGGTAAATCGACCTACATGCGTCAGGTCGCACTGATCGTGCTGCTGGCGCACATCGGCAGCTACGTACCCGCTGAGTTCTGCCGGATTGGCCCGGTCGACCGGATTTTCACCCGCATGGGCTCCTCCGATGACGTCGCCGGTGGGCGCTCAACCTTTATGGTGGAGATGACCGAAACCGCGAATATTCTGCACAACGCCACCCGCGACAGTCTGGTGCTGATGGACGAAGTCGGCCGTGGTACCAGCACCTTTGATGGCCTGTCACTGGCCTGGGCAGCGGCGGCGCACCTGGCCGATGAAATCGGTGCTTTCACTCTGTTCGCCACGCACTACTTTGAGATGACCGCCCTGCCCGAGCAGCATGCGGGCGTGGTGAACGTTCACCTGAAAGCCACCGAGCACGATGAGCGCATTATCTTTCTGCACAGTGTGGAACAGGGTCCGGCCAGTCAGAGTTATGGCTTACAGGTTGCCCAGCTCGCTGGTGTGCCGTCGGGTGTCATTGCTCAGGCCAAGGGCCTGCTACAACAACTGGAACAGGGTGGCCATACCCCGACACCTGTTGAACCGGTTTCAGCCCCCACTCCTGTAAGCAGAAAAGAAGTGAAAGGCAACGCAGCGCCCGTGACACCACAACAGTCTGATATGTTCGCCATGGTCAGCTCAAAAGTCGAAGACGCACTCAGCGACATCGACGCCGACGATCTGACCCCGCGTCAGGCACTGGAACTCATCTACAACCTGAAAAAATTGATGTAGCCCCAGTTGTTCGGTTTTTCCGGATAATCTGATTGGAAATTTGCGCAGTGAATTCCGTTCCTGAGGGCCGTGTTGCCTTGCCTGCCCGGGAGACACTGCC
>JBPEXS010000171.1:0-1423 GCA_052031325.1 Thalassolituus sp.
CAGTGGTTAAAGACGATATTCCGGTCGGCCTGATCCGTCGCCATACCCTGCTGGAGCATTTCAGCCGCCCTTATGGCCGTGCGCTTTACGAAAAACGCCCGGTTGGAGACTTCCTGCAGAAAGACTCTGTGATTGTCGAAAGTCAGATGAGTATCGGTCACGTCAGCAAACGCATCACCGACTCCGATTCCGTTGATCTGATGCAGCCCGTCATCATCACTCAGAATGGCCGCTATCAGGGCGTGGTCGGCACCCGCACCCTGCTGCGTCACATCACCGACGCTCAGATTCAGACCGCCCGTTACGCCAACCCGCTGACCCTGCTGCCGGGTAACGTACTGATTGATGAACACATCGAAGGCCTGATCCGCGAGCAAAGAGAATTCCAGCTGCTTTACCTCGATCTCAATCACTTCAAACCCTACAACGATCTCTACGGCTACCGTCAGGGCGATGCGGTACTGAAAGCGCTGGGCAATATCCTGCAGCAGGAAGCCTCTGATCAGCACTTTATCGGGCATATTGGTGGTGATGATTTCGTGATTGTGGCGCAGGAATCCGATGCCACTGTGCTGTGTCAGCGTATTCTCGGCAACTTCCTGTCGCGCTCTGACGACTTTCATCACCCGGACGACATCGCCCGCGGTTACCTCAGCATTCCCGACCGCGAAGGTAAGCAGAATTTTGTACCCCTGCTGGGGCTGGCCATCGGCGTCGTGCCTTCTGGACTGATTGAGGGCAAAAGCAGCGAAGAGCTCGCTTCTCTGGCAGCGCAGGCGAAGAAACTCGCCAAGCAGCGCCCGGGCAGCCACTGGCATTGTCTGGAAGAAGGCCCGGATCAGCCAAGTCTGGCTCTGGTCGGTGGGTCAATCGGTGGCTCTGTTGCCAGCTCAGTGCATACCTTTGAAAAACGCGAGCAGCGCAGCGCCTGATCAGATCGGACTCTGAATAGCAGGCACAAAAAAGCCCCGCTGAGCGGGGCTTTTTTTATTGGAGAGCCGAGATCAGGAAAGTGACTCAATCTCTTCAGCGTACTGTTCTTCAAACTTACGGAATTCATTGCTGTTGCTGTCACAACAGGTGATATCACCGGATTTGATGTGATACACCCAGCCGTGAATCTGGATTTTGCCGGTGGCCAGCTTCGCCGCGACAATCGGGTGAGTACGGATATGCTGCACCTGCTGCAGAACGTTCTCTTCAATGGCTTCGTTCAGATGCTCAGCTCCCAGGCACTGATCAAACGGAATGTCGTTGCGCTCGCGCACAATTTCCATGGCTGAGCGGCAGTGGCCAAGCCATTCTTTGACGTGTGGCAGCCCCTTCAACTGGCTCATATCCAGTGCACCTTTGATCGCACCGCAGTCGGTGTGGCCACAGATGATGATGTGGCGCACCTTGAGTACGGCCACGGCATACTCGA
>JBPEXS010000172.1:0-1023 GCA_052031325.1 Thalassolituus sp.
GGCACCTGGAACCGCCCAGAAGAAGACCTCAATAAAGATTACCCAACCAATGTTCTGAAAATGGCCCGTGCCATCTGTCCGGAGCAGGATGGTCAGAAACAGCACGTGTTTTATGACTGGGGTCTTGGTTCTTACCACAACAGTTTCAGTGCGGGAGCAACGGGTAGCGGCATTCACAAAAATATTCTTGATGGTTACCGCTATCTGGTTCAGAACTATCAGGAAGGTGACCGGATTTATCTGTTTGGCTTCAGTCGTGGTGCCTACACAGTCCGTGCGTTAAGCGGCCTGATCAATAATTGCGGCATTATCCGTCGGGCTGATGCCAATCTGATCAACGAAGCCTGGAAAATCTACAAAAGCCCGGCAAAGAAAAACCATCCCAAGGGTGAGGCCGCCATTGAATTCCGCAAGGCACATTGCCATGCATCAAAAGACGTTCATTTTATTGGTGTCTGGGATACCGTCGGTGCCCTGGGAATTCCATTCAGTCTGATGGGCCTGTTCGACAGTAACGATGAATTTTACGATACCAAAATGGGTTCTAACGTTAAATTTGCCCGGCATGCGCTGGCGATTGACGAAGAGCGTGAAGACTTTGCGCCGACCATCTGGACCCCAAAGGCCGGTGTGAATCTTAAACAGGTGTGGTTCGCCGGATGTCATGGTGATATCGGCGGCGGTAATGAGCCGGATAGTAAAACCGGTTATCAGATCGCCGATACCGCTCTGGCATGGATGATGGGCGAGGCACGTGCTGCGGGTCTGCAGCTGGAACCACACCTGAGTCAGAACCTGACAGATGGTATGAAAGGTAAAATTCATAAGTCACGCCGACATATTTATCGTCTGAAGCGACCGCTGTACCGGGATTTAACCCCGGATGAAAAACCCACACTGATACATCCCAGTGTGAAGCTGCGCTATGAATCGGATAAAAAATATCGTCCTAAACGTCTGGTGCAGTTACTTGAGAAAATCAAAGGCGACTGGGATCGTCTGGAGCTTGGGGCCTGAACCTGT
>JBPEXS010000173.1:0-5055 GCA_052031325.1 Thalassolituus sp.
GTGACGAAGAAAAGTCACGTGCGAAAGAACGTGTGTACTCTTTCCGTGACAGCAAGCACCGCTGGGACCCTAAGAGCCAGCGTCCTGAACTGTGGAACATCTATAACGGTAAAGTGAACAAAGGCGAATCCATCCGTGTATTCCCACTGTCCAACTGGACCGAACTGGATATCTGGCAGTACATCTACCTGGAAAACATCGAGATCGTACCTCTGTACTACTCCGCCAAGCGTCCTGTTGTTGAGCGCGACGGCATGCTGATCATGGTGGACGACGACCGTATGCCACTGGAAGAAGGCGAAGTACCGGAAATGAAATCCGTACGTTTCCGTACGCTGGGTTGTTACCCACTGACCGGTGCTGTCGAATCTGAAGCCGCTACACTGCCTGAGATCATTCAGGAAATGCTGCTCACCACCACATCTGAACGTCAGGGCCGTGCGATTGACCACGATTCATCCGGCTCCATGGAGAAGAAGAAGCAAGAGGGTTATTTCTAATGTCACACCAATCCGATCTGATCGCATCCGATATTCTTGAATATCTGAAGCAGCACGAAAACAAAGAACTGCTGCGCTTCCTGACCTGCGGTAACGTGGACGACGGTAAATCAACCCTGATTGGCCGACTGCTGCACGACTCCAAGATGATCTATGAAGATCAGCTGGCCGCGATCGAAAAAGACACCACCAAGTCTGGTACTACCGGTAACAAGATCGACCTGGCACTGCTGGTTGACGGTCTGGCTGCCGAACGTGAACAGGGCATCACCATTGACGTAGCCTACCGCTACTTCTCTACCGCGAAGCGTAAGTTCATCATCGCCGACACCCCTGGACACGAGCAGTACACCCGTAACATGGCCACTGGTGCATCCACCTGTGACCTGGCGATTATCCTGATCGACGCCCGTTACGGCGTACAGACTCAGACCAAACGTCACAGCTTCATCGCCTCTCTGCTGGGCATTAAGCACGTGGTTGTAGCGGTTAACAAGATGGACCTGCTGGACTTCAGCGAAGACCGTTTCAACGAAATCCAGAAAGACTACCTGGAATTCGCAGAGAAGCTGAACATCTCTGACATCCGCTTCGTACCAATGTCCGCACTGGACGGCGACAACGTTGTTGACCGCTCTGCCCGTTGTGACTGGTACACCGGTCAGACGCTGATGGAAATTCTGGAAAGCGTTGAAGTTTCCGAAGACAAGAACGTGGACAACTTCCGTCTGCCAGTGCAGTACGTAAACCGTCCTAACCTCGACTTCCGTGGTTTCTGCGGCACCATCGCCTCAGGCACCATCAAGCCGGGCGAAGAAATCATGGCCCTGCCGTCACGTAAGACCTCTAAGGTTGAAAGCATCGTGACTTGGGACGGCAACCTCGACGAAGCCTTCGTTGGTCAGGCAGTGACTCTGACTCTGGAAGACGAAATCGACATCAGCCGTGGCGACATCATCATCAAGCCAAACGATCTGCCGGAAGTCAGCAACAAGCTGAATGCCAACATCGTATGGATGACTGAAAACGCCCTGGTTCCTGGTAAGCCGTACGACCTGAAGTTCGCTTCAAGCTCGACTGCCGGTACTGTCAGCCGCATCCACAACCTGATCGACGTGAACACACTCGAGAAGAGCCCGGCTGAAGAAGTGAACCTGAACGAAATCGCCACTGTTGAAGTGTCTCTGGATAAAGCCGTACCGTTCGACATGTACGACAAAATCCCAGGTACTGGTGCCTTCATCATCATCGACCGTCTGAGCAACGTCACCATCGGTGCCGGTATGATCATCGGTCTGGCTGAAGACAGCATGGACCTGCCAGCACTGACTGCTGAAGAGAAAGCACGTCGCTTTGGCCAGAAGCCAGCCATCGTTGCCGTTAACGCAACTGATGCTGAAACCATGGTGAAAGGTCTGGACCGTCGCCTGTACGAAATCGGTAAAGTGGCTGGTATCGCCACCGCTGAAACCGCCGCCGTACTGAAAGAAGCCGGTCTGATTGCCCTGGTAGCAGGCGGTGCTGATGGCGCTGACCTGAGCATGGCAGCTGAAGGTGAAAACACCGACGGCATGCTGGCTAAGCTGAAAGACGCCGGTATTATCTGATACCCCGTCTGACGCTGCCAGAAAAAGCCTCCGCCCTGCGGGGGCTTTTTTATGCCCGTCCTTTTTGCAGACCGTTCTTTTATGGCGGGATCAAAACAGGTCTGCTGACTCACCTCCCCCCCCTGTCGCCTTTATTACCCACAGCCCCTCTTATATCCTTCTGACATCCTCCTGACATCCCTCTGGCGTCCCTGCAGGCGTATCACAACGCCTTACTGACCGTATCTGAGAAAGACAACGAAACGCCACACAGCAGCCAACAGCGCCCTGCAGAAGCGTCTGCCTAACTTATTGAAAACAGTGATGAAAAACCGGTTGACAGCAAATCTTTCAGTGGCATAATACGCGCCACTCAAGTCGCACACTCCGGCTTAAGTAGAAGTGGCTATGTAGCTCAGCTGGTTAGAGCACAGCATTCATAATGCTGGGGTCACTGGTTCAAGTCCAGTCATAGCTACCACGAATTTGAAAGCCCCGCGGTCTCAGACCTCGGGGCTTTTTTGTGTTTGCTCGTTAGCTCTCGATCATTGCTCTTACTCCAAATCAGACCCGTATCGCTTAACTCCTGTCATTATCATATTTCCGTGTGGGAGCACTCCAATTCTGGACAGGTGCATTGTACACAGCCTATAGTGTGTACAATGTACATGGAGAAGACATGTTTACCTTTATCGAACTGGAAGGATTCAGAAAACGACGGTCAGAGGTAATGGGTGATGACGAATTCAGAGAAATGCAAAACGCACTGATCATCAACCCAGAGCTTGGTGCCGTTATGAAAGGAACAGGCGGTTTCCGTAAGCTGAGATGGTCTCGCCCTGGCGGTGGTAAAAGCAGTGGAGTCAGAGTGATTTATTACAATCGCTCGGCCACAACCGGGAAGCTCTATCTGGCCTTAATCTACGCTAAGAACGAAGCCGACAACCTGACCAATGAACAGAAAGCACAGCTGAAGCAGGTAGCTGATCAGCTTAGCAGGAGTGCAAAATGAAAGACGAACTGTTTAACGACCTTCTGGCCAGCGCTAAAGAAATGGTCAGCATTGAAAATGGCGACAGAAAACCAGATGCCGACCGTATTCACAGTCATGACGTTGTGGATGTCAAAGCCATCCGCGAAGCCGCTGGTAAAACCCGCGATGAGTTCGCTCTGATTTTAGGAACCAGTACCGAAACCATCAAAAGCTGGGAGACAAAGCGCCGCAACCCCTCTGGCCCTGCGCAACGTCTTTTACGCCTGATACAGGTAAATCCGGTAGAAATGATCACCGTACTGGAACAGGACTGCCAGCTTACTCCGCAAGCCTGACATCGCACTCACGGCCTGAAACTCACACAGTACGTCTGGCGGTTTTTATACGCTTTATCGCGTGCCTTACCCTGCGAATTGCGATACTCATCCTGGTATTTCGAGCACAGATGTTTGAACTCACGCTGAGCGGCGCGACGGCAGGAGCGGTACTTCCAGTCGGAGATGGCGTAGTTATGGCAGACGTTGGTGATCTCGCCGCTGGCGACGGTCCACTTAACATCGGGTTTGAAGGAGCGGGATTCCAATTCCGCGGCGTGCGACGTGGCAGCAACCAGCAGCCCCGCCAGTAACAGCTTGGTGTACGGCATAATCATCCTGATAGTGCCTGAAAGGAGTATCTATAATGCCAAATTCATTGAGAGTGGCAACCCTCTGTTTACATTCCTGATCTGGACGCCTCTGCTCTTTATGCCTAATATACTGTTCATATATACAGTATTTTGAATCCGGTCTGCAGCCGGTGAGAGGTGACGGCGATGAAGATTCCCCTGTTTCACGGTTTTGTCTCGGCCTCCGGTTTTGAATCACCGGCGGACGATTACCTGCATACCCGGCTCAGTCTGGATGAGCTGCTGATCACCCACCCCGCTGCTACCTATCTGGCCTGGGCCAAGGGTGACTGCCAGCAGGCAGTGGGGATTTTTGATCGCGACCTGCTGGTGATTGACCGCTCACTGCGCCCTCAGCATGGTGACATTGTCGTCGCCTGTGTCGATGGTGAGCTGACCTGCAAAATGCTCGATCTGAAACGCCGTCGCCTGGTGGCGACCTACCCGGAGTACCGCTCAATCCCCATCAGTGATGAGCTTGAGGTGGTGATTGAAGGCGTGGTGCCCTACAGCGTACGTGCGCACCGTGGCTGGCCATGTTTGCCTTAGTCGACTGCAATTCCTGTTACGCCAGTTGTGAGCAGGCTTTCCGCCCGGATCTGCGCGGCAAACCTGTGGTGGTGCTGTCGAATAACGATGGCTTTGTGGTGGCCCGCTCAAAAGAAGCCAAAGCGCTGGGCATTGGCGATCTGCAGCCCTTTCATGAAGTGGAAGACACGCTGAGAGCCCATCGCGTCGCCATTTTCAGCAGCAACTACCCACTCTACGGTGATCTCAGCAACCGCGTGATGGAGACCCTGCGCACTTTTTCGCCCGAGGTTGAGGTGTACTCCATCGATGAGATGTTTATGTCGTTTGACGGCATGCCGCAGAACCTCAGCGCGTACGCCGCAGAGATCCGCCAGACGGTGTGGCAGCACATACGCATGCCCGTCAGTGTCGGCATCGCCCCGTCAAAGACTCTGGCCAAGCTGGCGAACAAGGCAGCAAAGAAGATCCCGTCGTGTCAGGGTGTCTGCATTATGGATACTCCGGAGAAATGGCAGTGGTACCAGAAACGGGTGCCGGTCACGACCGTCTGGGGCATTGCCCGACGCCTGGCTGCGCGTCTGCAGGATTTTGGCATCTATACCGCCTACGATCTGGCCACGGCCAACAGCAAAGTACTGCGCAGACGGCTGAGCGTGAATGTGGAGCGTCTGATCGAAGAACTGAACGGCCGCCCCTGCTTTGCCATGGAAGAGATTCCCCAGCCGAAGAAACAGATTTATTCGACCCGATCCTTCGGTAAGAAGCTGACCGAGTTAA
>JBPEXS010000174.1:0-2590 GCA_052031325.1 Thalassolituus sp.
GTCAGCGCGAGCTTCTGACAGATGCGGTCCATCTTGAACACCGATGCTTCTTCCATCGTGGCATCTGCACGCGGGAAAATACCACTGGAATACATCATGGTCGGGTCGAGAAACTGGGCGAACATGTCATTACCCAGATCGTAGTGAGCGGCAATATTACGTCGCGAGCCTTTTTCTGTATTGCGGTTCAGGGCATGAAACCCCTTTAACAGGAGTTTACCGGCACTGGCCCAGCCGCTGTCGATGCTGTCGACCACATCTTTATTCAGCGACAGAATACGAATCAGCCCCGGCAGGTCTGACGCCGTCCAGTCACCCGTCATATAAGACTCACCCGCACCAACGCTGCCGTTCAGGGCAATGCTGCGGTAGGCCTCCCAGTCGTGGATATAAATACCCACGTCCGTTACCCGCTCGCTGGGGCGGCCGAATTCGCGGCATTCATCGCCTTCATGTACCCGGATCACCCCGGTGTGCAGGCGCTCCAGTGTTGAAAACAGCGCCTGACGGCAGAGTCGGTCGAGAATGGAAATATTGGCGGTGTTGAGCGTCAGTGATTTCATGGAATTACTCCTGCCGGTGAGATAACCGGGCTCTGAGGTCTTGCTCAGGCTGGTTACCGGGGTGTGAATAAAACGGGGATTTTTTCAGCCACAACCGGGCCGCGTTTGAATAAATACCCCAGAGCACTTTGAGTGTCATAAAGGGGAAGGTGAGCAAAGTATGTTGCAGTGTCTTTGCGGTAACTGGCTGGCGTTGCATATCCAGCGTGGCATCGAAATCCAGGGCACCCTGATTCAGGGTCTGCATATGAATGGCGAAGTGCGCGTGGGTGTCGGGCATGCTCCAGACGTATTCCATATCCAATGGATTGAACGGAGATACGTGGAACACTTTTGAAAAACGATAGCGGTAGTGTGCCTCACCATTGTGGTGTGTTTTTACATACTCTGGCGTGATGGCCAGGTCAGCCTCTGTCTGAGCCGGGGTGGCCTGATTGGGATGCGCTGGGGTAACGAGAGTGTAATGAAAACGTTCGTCCCACGGTGTATTGGTAATTTCGGCAAGAATACCCAGCAGCTGTCCGTTGCTGTCGTAGCCGTAATAAAACGTCACCGGATTGATCAGATAACCAAAATAACGCAGGTTGGTCAGCATGCAGATGCTGTCCGGACGGATGCCCGCATCCTGTTCAAAAGCGGCCTGCACATGCTGCTTTAAATTGACCGGATTGTCTTCGACCTGACGGTTCGGGTGTTTGAAATAATCGTTACGACAGAAACGCGCCGGGTGAAAGCGGGAGGTTCCCCACAGCCGGTTAAGTGCAAAAAACTCATCAGTCTTATCCAGGTTCAGCCATACCATAAACGCCTTATAAGCAAAGGCGTGTGACACCGGTTTAAACCGACGGTGGCGGACACGACCGGTGAATATGGCGTTATCTGTTTTCACAGCTCTTTGCCTGAATCCAGTTGTACGCCAAGGGCTTCGGTCACCCGCAGAGCGCTGCGTACACCATCTTCATGAAAACCATTAAACCAGTAGGCACCACAGAAATGGGTGTTATTCCGTCCTGAAATTTCACTGTGCCGCTGCTGTGCAGCCATGCCATCCAGGGTGAACACCGGGTGAGCGTAATTAAACCGGCGTATGATTTTTTCAGGATCAATATCTTTGGTTTTATTCAGGGTGACACAGAAGTCGACCGGTGCATCATCAAAGTTCTGCAGGCGGTTCATATAATAGGTGACGGCAACGGCATCCTGTTGTGTCTGGCCAATATGGTAATTCCAGGAGGCCCAGACTTTTTTACGCTGCGGCAGAATGCTGCTGTCTGTGTGCAGAACGACATCGTTCATCTTGTAAGGAATAGCACCCAGGATATCCCGTTCAGCGTCCGTAGCATCATCTAAAATAGCCAGCGCCTGATCGCTGTGGCAGGCAAAAATAATCTGGTCGTATTCTTCAGTGCCACGCATAGACGTTAACTGAATCTTGCCACCGGTGCGGGTAACGGACTGCACCGGTGTGTGCAGGAATTTGTGCTCATCAGGAATGTCTTCCAGCATGCGGCGTACATAGCTTTGCGAGCCACCACTGATGACCCGCCACTGAGGTCTGTCGTCCACGCTGAGCATGCCGTGATTGTTGAAAAAACGCAGGAAAAAATACAGCGGAAACGCCATCATCATGTCTTCGCTGGCTGACCAGATAGCTGCACCCATGGGTACGATGTAAAGATCGCGGAAGGTGTTGCTGTATTTCTTTCGTGTCAGATACTGACCCAGCGTTTCGCTTTTACTGACAGCGCCGCTGTCGAGTTCTTCACGTGTTTCACGATTAAAGCGCAGGATGTCTTTGACCATTCTTAAAAATGAGGGCCGCAGTAAATTACTGCGTCGGGCAAACAGGGTATCGAGGTTTGCTCCGTTGTATTCGTTGCCGGTTTTTTCGCAACGCACGCTGAAGCTCATGTCGGATTCTTCATGAGCGACACCGAGCTTTTCCATCAGTCGGATAAAGCCCGGGTAGGTCCAGTCATTGAATACAATAAAACCGGTATTCACCGGATACGTCGTGCCGTCGATTT
>JBPEXS010000175.1:0-4388 GCA_052031325.1 Thalassolituus sp.
GAAGTGGCAGCTGGCACTGATCCGCTGAACCCGGACGACGCAGGGACTGACACCGACGATGACGGCATCCCGGACAACATCGACAACGACGACGATAACGACGGTGTTAGCGATGAAGACGAAGCCACCAACGGCACTGATCCGCTGAACGCTGATACCGATGGCGACGGCAAAAACGATGGCGCGGAAGGCACGACTGATACTGACGGTGACGGCATTATCGACGCCCTGGAGTCTTCAACTGAAGACGCAGACAGCGATGGCGTATCTGATGAACTGGACGCTGCGAACAATGACCCGGATAACGACACCGACGGTGATGGCATCGGCAACGCCACCGAAGTGGCAGCAGGTACTGATCCGCTGAACCCGGACGATGCAGGCACTGACACCGACGATGACGGTATACCGGACAACATCGACACCGACGATGATAACGACGGTGTTAGCGATGAAGATGATGCCTTCCCGAAAGATCCGAATGAAACGACGGATACTGATAATGATGGCACTGGAAACAACGCAGACTCTGACGATGACAACGACGGTTACAGCGACGAAGACGAGAACACTGCGGGCACAGACCCGTTAGATTCCGGCTCTGTGCCAAGTGACAACGACGGTGATGGCGTGTCGGATGCAACTGATCCGGATGACGACAACGATGGTCTGTCAGATGAGGACGAAGATGCTCTGGGCACAGATCCGAACGACAGTGACTCTGATGGAGACGGCGTTGATGACGGCACTGAAGTCGGTGGTGATCCATCTGACCCCGTTGACTCTGATGGCGATGGCACACCTGATGTATCGGACCCTGACAACGACTCCGATATGGATGGTCTCTCTAATATTGTTGAGTCGCTGATCGGTTCAGATCCGTTGAATCGCGACAGTGACAGCGATGATTATCGTGATGATGAAGAACTGGCCGTAACTCTGTCGGGCTCTGATTCAGATAACGATGGTATCGACGATGCGATGGACGCAGACGACACCGGTATGCCTGATGAAAATGGTGACGGCATTGCAGACTTTGCCGTTCTGGATACGGATGGCGATGGTGAACCAAACCTGATTGATACCGACAGTGATAACGATGGCACCCCAGATGTGGCTGAGTCTATGACTGATGAAGACGCCGACGGCATTGCAGACCTGCTGGATCCAGTCACTGCACTGGGAGGCGGAGACAGTGATGGCGACTTTATTCCTGATGCCATCGAATGCTGTTCTGATACGGATATGAACGGTCAGCCGGATTACATGCAGGAAGACTCGGACAATGACTGGCTGGATGATGTTGTCGAAGCGGGTATTTCAGGTGTGGATGCTGATCTCGACGGTTATGACGACATCTATGACGCTGAAGTTAACGGTGATACCACGAACGGTCCGGATCTTAATGGCGATGGCATAAATGATCTGTGGCGTCCGATTGATACTGATGGCGATGGCCTGCCTGATTACCGTGACACTGACAGTGATAATGACGGCATCAGTGATCAGGAAGAGAGCGTCAATGGTAGCTACCCGGATAACGATGCAGATGCGGATGGCATTCCTGATCGTGTCGATGCTGCGTCCGGCCCGGATGGCGGTGACAGCGACGGCGACGGTATTCCGGATGCACTGGAATGTGCAGAAGGCTATCCGTACTGCAAAGACACGGATGGCGACCACACTCCGGATTACATGGAAACCGACGCGGATGACGATGGTATTCCGGACATGTACGACAACGACATCGTGACCGGAGGTGGTGACAGCGACGGTGACGGCATCAGTGACAAAGATGAGTGTCCTGCTGGATACCCGGATTGTGCTGATACCGACGGAGATGGTACGCCGGACTACCTGGATACCACTGACGACAGCGCATCACCAGCGCCGGGTAACACAGATTCAGACGGCGATGGCCTGACGGATGAGGAAGAAGAGCAGCTGGGCACAGACCCTGATAACGCCGACTCCGATGGTGATGGTATTAATGATGGAGACGAAGTGAATAACGGCACCGACCCGCGTAATGCAGACTCGGATGGCGATGGCCGCCCGGATGGTGTGGAGAATGGCGACAGCAATGGCAACGGCATTAACGATGCGCGGGAAGGTTACTTCAAAACCAGCACAGGGACAGGATCGCTGAATCTCCTGTGGGTCGCGCTCGGGCTGCTTCTGGTTCGTCGCCGTCACCTGGCGGTGATCGGGCTGGCAGGTGTTTCGGCCATTGCCAGTGCGGATGGCTTTGAGAAAGAGCGTCTGTATCTGGCGGGTGAGCTTCAGTATTCCCGGTTTGCACCGATCACTGAAGGGGGGGATATCCACGTCACAGACCGCCATGACTGGGGTTACCGCATCGGCGCTGGTTATGACCTTTTTAATGAGCTGGCGATTGAAGCAACATACTCAAACAAAGGGGAGTTGATTGCAGAGACGTTGGCAAGTGATGTGAGCCTCGAGTATTCCGCGGCCAGCGTAAACGCGCGCTGGTATCCGGATCTCTGGTTCGCAAACCGTCGTTATGATGATGACTGGCCAGAGAAATTTAACTGGTATCTGAGCGCAGGCCTCAGCCGTCTCTTTATTGATGGCTCTGCTCTGGAGAAAATCGATAATCAGGTCAATCTGACGTACGGCGCTGGCGTGTCGTATGGTTTCTCGGAAAAACTGCAGCTACGTGCAGGCATCGACCGGGTCTCGGGTGATGTTCTCAGTTACGGTCTGGGCCTTGTCTGGTACCCGTTTGCCAAAGCGGCAACTAAGTATGTGCCTGAGTCTGTGGTGAGAAAGGAGCCAGAGGCTCTGCTTTACGATCCTGTGGATGTGGCCAGACTTCCGGCGACAGCCGCCGGCGCTGCGCTTGAACCCGTTGTTGAGCCTGTGGTTGTGGTTGCTCCGGTCGTGGAAGAAGAAACCTGCCAGATTGAGCGTTCACGCGCGGATGTCTTGTTTGAGTATGATTCCTCCAGACTCTCCCAACGGTTCTATGACAGCCTGGATCAGGCGGCTGACGACTATCAGGAATGTCCGGACACTGTGATCACGCTGATTGGCTACACCGACAGTAAAGGGGCTGCCCGTTACAATCAGCGTCTTGCACTGCAGCGCGCCGACAGCGTTTCCCGCTACCTCCTGGAGCGTGGAGTGCCTTCTAACCGCATTGTTGTGATCTCCCGGGGAATAGACGAGTCACGTAATCTGCAGGAGTTTGAAAAACGCCGTGTAGAAGTGTATTTCGGTGATCAGTCTTCGAAGCGCGGCCAGTAAAGGACGACAGGGGGTGGGTAGTGGCTCACTCCCTGATGATCACTAATGTAAGTGATCGGTAATAGCTGCCGTTACATATTGTAAATTTAACGAGCGATCTCTAGGATGGCTCATATAGTCTCAGTGATCAGGTGCAGTCTTCACTCCCTGATCTCAGATCCGGAATAAAAATAAACAACGGATTGTGTTTGCTCGCCACTCGTCATGCCCTTTGGGTACGGAGCTAAACATATGAAAAAGATTCACGGCCTTCGTCCGCTGTCGGCAGCTGTGTTTATATGTTCTTCGCTTTCAGTTCAGGCTTATCCTGGCAATCTTGCTTCACCGGGAGTCTGGTTGCGTTCTGATGCCGCCGGAGATATCTCTACTGGCTGGCAGGACCAGTCTGCCAATGGAGTCGCTGTTAATGCGATTACCAACAACGCTGCACCTGCGTGGGCGCTCAGCAGCGCCGATGCATTGCACAACTTTCACCCATATACGACCGGATACACCGAAGATCGCCTTTTTCAGAGCCCTTCCTCTGGCCTGGTCCCGGATGGCGTCGCGACAGCATCACGCCTGACCTTTATTGCGGTGACTCATCAGTCTGCCTATAACAGCGACGACGCAGCCGGCCGGATTACTGCCCTGGACCCGAACGACTATTCAGCGACGTTCAGTAACAACTATGCGGGTGAACCGGCGCTTTCTGTCATGGGCGCGACCAGCGCCAACGCCGGACAACTGCAGCTGCGCAGTGAAGCGGAAAGTGGTTTCGTTGCGGCGGATCTGACGTACCTTGCCGGCGCTCAGATGCCACTCAACCAGTCTGCCATCAGTTATGGTGTGATCGGTGGTGCCTCGGTGGACGAAGTCACACTGGGCATCAACAGTTATTCCGCTACACGGACTCTGGATGAACCGTCTTTTACGACGGGCGACGTCATGTCGGTGGGCTTCGGAACGAACTCTTCGGGCGATGCATTCAGCGGCGATATCATGGAGATCATCTGGTATCCGACGGATCTCTCAGGCGCTGACCTGAACCGGGTGCTTTCTTATCTGGCGGTGAAGTATGGTATTCACCTTGAGCAGGATTATCTCGGAGCCAGCGGTCAGCTTATCTGGAGTCGCCT
>JBPEXS010000176.1:0-8379 GCA_052031325.1 Thalassolituus sp.
CGGGTGCGGACAGTCATGCGGAAGCCTCAGAAATACAGACAAAAGAAAGAGGCAGGATTATAGAGGAATCGCAAATGCCTTGCATGAAACACCGGAATCACAGGCAATAAAAAAGGGAGCCAATGCTCCCTTTCATTTTCCAGCCTCTGGAATCAGAAGCTGAAGCCTGCACCGATGGAATAAGCCCATGGATCAACCGTAACTGTGGTGGTGTTTTTACCAATATTCACACCATCCAGGGCAGTGCCGGTATTCTGAAGATTGAGATCGCCCACTTCAGCATCCAGGTCCAGACCACCAACGTATTTGACATCGGCAGTGACAAACCAGTTTTCATACACATTGTATTCAGCGCCAAACTGCAGGAGATAACCGAAGCTGTTTTCGATTTCCATATCAGGCTCGCCGAAGAAGGTATTTACAGTATCGTTGGTCACTTCTGAATCATAGGTCATCAGATAAGCCAGACCACCCCCAACGTATGGGCGGAATTTCTCTTCCAGCATGAATTTGTAGACCAGGCTGACTGCAGGAGAAAGTGCTTTGGTTTCACCCAGTTTTTCACCAAAGGGTGGCAGGCCCAGTTGAGATTCGTTCTTCAGAGAACCTTCGTGATTGATATCCACGGTGTAAGGCAGACCCAGAATGGTTTCAACAGACAGATGACCATCGGCGTAAGGCAGTACATAACCCAGGGTCACAGTCGGCACGTTTGAATCTCCCACTGAGATACCTGAGCCTTCAATTTCTCCGCCCTGAACCAGGTCAGCATCAAACGCAGCTTCGATAGCCAGAAGCTGCTGGGACTCTTCCAGCTCTACAGTCGTGCTGCTGGAATCCGGACGAATCATGGTCAGACCCGCGCGGAAGTAAAATGGTTTATCGTCCATGCTCTTGTGGTCGTCTGCAGATGCCGTAACCGGTAACAACATAGTGGCAGCAGCCAGACCAGAAATGATGAGTTGTGTTTTCTTCATTTTATTTTTCTCTTTGTAGTTGGACCTTCTCCGACCATCAGCATAGACGCCAAAACGGAGTTCATCGTCAGATAAGTGTAAAGCCGGATAAATTTTGAATCCTTTTCCTTACTTCTCATCGCGGCCTGAAAGAGAGACACAAAAAAGCCGCGGGAGTTTCCGCGGCTTTTGGACAGGCATCACAGTTTAAGCCTGTAATACCAGAGTTCCGGCAGTGTTTACCAGCCGGTTTTTTCTTTCAGCGCTTTGCCGATATCGGCCAGGCTGCGAACGGTGGTAACACCGGCATCCTGCAGGGCAGCGAACTTCTCATCGGCAGTACCTTTACCACCGGAGATGATGGCACCGGCATGGCCCATACGCTTGCCCGGAGGTGCTGTCACACCAGCGATGTAAGACACCACAGGCTTGGTCACGTTGGCTTTGATGTAAGCCGCCGCTTCCTCTTCTGCCGTACCACCGATTTCACCGATCATCACGATGGCTTCAGTGGCTGGGTCGTTCTGGAACAACTCCAGTACGTCGATAAAGTTAGTACCCGGGATCGGATCACCACCGATACCAACACAGGTAGACTGGCCAAAGCCATAGTCTGTGGTCTGCTTAACGGCTTCATAGGTCAGTGTACCGGAACGGGATACAATACCGACTTTGCCTGGCAGATGAATGTGACCTGGCATGATACCGATCTTACATTCCCCTGGAGTGATAACACCCGGGCAGTTAGGACCGATCAGGCGTACACCCAGCTCGTCACATTTCACTTTGGCATCGAGCATATCCAGCGTTGGGATACCTTCGGTGATACAGACGATCAGCTTGATACCTGCATTGGCGGCTTCCAGAATGGAATCCTTACAGAAAGCAGCCGGAACATAAATCACAGACGCTTCTGCACCGGTAGCTTCAACGGCTTCTGCAACGGTGTTGAACACAGGCAGGCCCAGATGAGTCTGACCGCCCTTGCCCGGTGTTACACCACCAACCATTTTGGTGCCGTAGGCAATCGCCTGTTCAGAGTGGAAGGTACCTTGAGAACCGGTAAAACCCTGACAGATCACTTTGGTGTCTTTATTGATTAAAACGCTCATTCTTATTTGCCCTCCGCAGCTGCAACAACCGCCTGAGCTGCTTCCGTCAGATCGGTTTTAGCAATGATATTCAGGCCACTTTTTTCCAGAACTTCAGCGCCCACTTCAGCGTTGTTACCCTGCAGTCGCACGACAACAGGCACTTTAACGCCAACTTCTTCAACAGCACCGATCACACCTTCAGCGATCATGTCGCAGCGTACGATACCGCCGAAAATATTAATCAGTACGGCACTGACGTTCTCATCGGAGAGAATGATTTTAAATGCTTCAACAACCCGCTCTTTTGTCGCGCCGCCACCTACATCAAGGAAGTTAGCCGGTGCACCACCGTGGAGTTTTACAATATCCATGGTACCCATGGCCAGACCAGCACCGTTGACCATACAACCGATATTGCCATCCAGTGCCACATAGTTGAGTTCCCACTCAGCAGCGTGCGCTTCGCGCTCGTCTTCCTGAGACGGATCGTGCATTTCCTGCAGATCTTTGTGACGGTAAACCGCGTTGCTGTCGATGTTGATCTTGGCATCCAGGCAATGCAGATTGCCTTCTTCCGTGATCACCAGCGGATTGATTTCCAGCAGAGCCAGATCTTTATCGTGGAACAGTTTGGACAGACCCATGAAGATCTTAACGAACTGACCGATCTGAGCACCTTCCAGCCCCAGTTTGAACGCCAGTTCACGGCCCTGATAAGGCATAGCGCCCACTAAAGGATCAATCGTGGCTTTCAGAATTTTCTCAGGCGTTTCTTCAGCGACCTTCTCGATCTCAACACCACCTTCGGTGGAGGCCATAAAGACCACGCGGCGGGTCGAACGGTCAACGACGGCACCCAGGTACAGTTCCTGAGCGATATCGGTACAGGACTCAACCAGAATCTTAGACACCGGCTGGCCGTTTTCGTCCGTCTGGTAAGTCACCAGGTTCTTGCCCAGCCACTGCTCGGCGAAGGCTTTGATGTCTTCTTTACTGGAAACCAGTTTCACACCGCCCGCTTTACCGCGGCCACCGGCATGTACCTGTGCTTTTACCACCCAGCGGTCACCACCAATGGTGTCCGCAGCATCCGCTGCCTCTTCTGGTGTTGACGCAGCAACACCGGTAGACACTGGCAGACCATACTGAGCGAATAATTGCTTACCCTGATATTCGTGTAGGTTCATCGCTATTGTCCTGTTGAGTTTTCTATTTTTGGGTATAAAAAAGGCCCGGAAATGGGCCTTTAAATTTTATTTTCTGGAACGGCGGTTCGCTTTATGAATCGCTGCATTATTCACGGACAGTGCCGCTTCATGTACGGCTTCCGAGAGAGTCGGATGGGAGAACACCATCATACCCACATCTTCAGCGCTGGAGCCGAACTCCATAGCAACGACCAGTTGCTGACACAGGTCACCCGCAGATGGGCCTATCACACTGGCACCAAGAATACGGTCAGTTTCCGCGTCGGCAATGATTTTCACAAAGCCCTCGGTATCAGTAGATGCCATAGCACGGCCGTTAGCGGCAAAGGAGAAAGTACCGACGTTGTAGGATTCGCCGTCACCTTTCAGCTCTTCTTCCGTCTTACCGACCCAGGCAATTTCCGGAGCGGTGTAGATCACCGAAGGAATGCAATCGTAGTTTACCTGTGCTTTGTGACCCGCAATACGCTCAGCAACCATCACGCCTTCTTCAGACGCTTTGTGTGCCAGCATAGGACCACGAACCACATCACCCACGGCCCAGATTCCTGGAGCGTCAGTTTTACAGGTTTCATCAACGTGGATAAAACCACGCTCGTCCATGTTCACACCACAGTCGGCAGATAGCAGACCTTCAGTGTAAGGACGACGACCAACGGCAACGATCAGCTTGTCGAATTCTTCCGACTTTTCGCCTTCAGAATCCTGGAACGTCACAGTCACCTTCTTACGTTTAACGTCAGTGCCTGTGACGCGGGCACCCAGACGGATATCCATACCCTGCTTGGTAAACAGTTTCTTCGCTTCTTTGGCAACCGCCTGATCCACCAGATGCAGGAAATTATCCTGTGCTTCCAGGACCACAACTTCTGCACCGAGACGACCCCAGACACTACCCAGTTCCAGACCGATTACACCGGCACCGATGACGCCGAGGCGCTTAGGTACTTTGTCAAATTCCAGTGCACCAGTGGAGTCTACGATGACGTCGTCTGTCAGTGGCGCAGGTGGGATATTCACAGGAACAGAACCCGTAGCGATGATCACGTTCTCTGCTTCATAAGTTTTGGTGTTACCTTCAAAGTCAGTAACTTCAACTTTTTTGCCCGCCAGTAACTTACCGGTACCTTCAATAGAAGTAACACCGTTCGACTTGAACAGACCTGCCACACCACCCGTCAGGTTCTTAACGATCTGGTCTTTACGGCCCAGCATGGTCTCAATATCAATAGAGACCTTGCCGGTAGAAATACCGTGGACATCGAATTTCTCTTTCGCTTCTTCATATTTGTGGGAGCTGTCCAGCAGTGCCTTGGACGGAATACAACCCACGTTCAGACAGGTACCACCCAGTACCTGCTTACCTTCTTTGTTCTGCCATTTCTCAACACAGGCGGTTTTCAGGCCCAGCTGTGCTGAACGAATGGCTGCGACGTAACCACCGGGTCCACCACCGATGACGATGACATCAAATTTCGTGCTCATGACGTTTCCTTAACTTCGTTGGTGTACTCAGATGTCCAGCAGCATACGAGCTGGTTCTTCGAGCATTTCTTTGATGGTAACCAGGAACTGCACCGCTTCTTTACCATCGATCATACGGTGATCGTATGACACGGCGAGGTACATCATCGGCAGGATTTCAACCTGACCGTTCACGGCCATCGGACGCTCCTGAATTTTGTGCATACCCAGAATCGCCGTTTGTGGCGGATTCAGAATCGGCGTCGACATAAGGGAGCCGAAAATACCGCCATTCGTGATGGTAAAGGTACCACCCTGCATATCTTCAATACCCAGTTTGCCATCGCGGCCACGGGCAGCGAAATCACCAATGGTGCTTTCAATTTCAGCCAAACCCATGCTGTCGGTGTTGCGCAGAACCGGAACGACCAGACCACGATCAGTTGATACTGCAACGCCCACGTCCTGGTAGCCGTGGTAAACCATGTCGTTACCATCGATCGACGCGTTGACTGCCGGGAAGCGCTTCAGCGCTTCTGTAGCCGCTTTGACGAAGAAAGACATAAAGCCCAGCTTAACGCCGTGCGCTTTTTCGAAGCGGTCTTTGTACTGCTTACGCAGATCCATGATTGGCTTCATGTTGACTTCGTTGTAGGTCGTCAGCATGGCCGCATTCTGCTGAGCTTCCACCAGGCGCTTGGCGATGGTGGCACGCAGACGGGTCATAGGAACGCGCTTCTCTACACGATCACCCTGCGGAATAGCTGCAGCCGGGGCAGCTTTCGGCGCCGGAGCAGCAGCGGCAGGTTCAGACTTAGGCGTTTCTGCCGGACCGGATTTGATGTGGTTGAGAACATCTTCTTTAGTCACACGACCGTCTTTGCCAGTGCCCTTGATGGAAGACGGGGCAATGTCATTTTCTTCAGCCAGCTTACGTGCAGCCGGGCTGAGGATGGCATCGTCAGTGGATTCTTCAGACGACTCGCCACTGCTCTCAGTCGATGAATCAGAAGACTCAGCCGGTGCATCACCCGCCGCGCCTTCATTGAAAATGGCCAGAACTTCTTCACTGAGGACGGTATCACCCTCTTCTTTTTTTACTTCGCCGATCACGCCATCAGCAGGCGCCACCACTTCCAGAACCACTTTATCGGTTTCGATATCCACCAGAAGCTCATCGCGCTGAACCGCTTCACCCGGCTTTTTGTGCCAGGTAGCGACCGTGCCGTCAGCGACAGATTCAGGAAATGTGGGTGCCTTAATTTCGATGCTCATTCGTTTTTCCTTATGAGTTCCTGCGCAATATCACCCCTGGAGATCCAGGGCGTCACAAATAAATTCTTCAAGTTGTTTCAGGTGCAGCGCCATGTAACCGGCTGCAGGCGATGCGGACGAGTCGCGGCCTGCGTACTGCACTTCCCATTCTGGTTTAACCTTGTTTTTGACTCGGTTAATTCGGTGCTGGCTGGTATACCAGGCACCCATATTCATCGGCTCTTCCTGAACCCAGTAGAGTTCATCCGCGTTTTTGTATTTCTTGAGAATGGCAACGACGTCATCGTCCGGGAACGGATAAAGCTGTTCGATACGGATGATGGCGATATCGTCGATTTCTTCCGCACGACGGCGCTCAAGCAGATCGTAATACACTTTACCGGCACACAGCAGAATGCGACGGACTTTCTTCGGTGCAATATCATCAATCTCGTCCAATACCGGATAAAACTGCCCTTCGGCAAGCTCTTCCAGCGTAGACGTGGCCAGTTTGTGACGCAGCAGACTTTTCGGCGACATAACGACCAGAGGTTTACGCAGAGGACGGATCGATTGACGTCTCAGCATGTGATAAACCTGAGCCGGAGTTGAAGGCACACAGATCTGAACATTGTGCTCTGCACACAGCTGGAGGTAACGCTCCAGTCGGGCTGAAGAGTGCTCAGGACCCTGACCTTCATAACCGTGTGGTAACAACATAATCAGGTTATTCAGACGCCCCCATTTATGCTCACCAGAGGCGATAAACTGGTCGAATACCACCTGAGCGCCGTTGGCGAAGTCACCGAACTGAGCTTCCCAGATCACCAGTGTGTTTGGTGACGTGGTGGTGTATCCGTATTCAAACGCCAGTACAGCTTCTTCAGACAGCAGGGAGTCGTAAATCGCAAAGTTCGGCTGACCTTCTTTCACGTTAGTCAGCGGAATAAATGCAGAGCCGTCTTTCTGATTATGAAGCACAGCATGACGATGCGAGAAGGTTCCCCTACCCACATCCTGACCGGTAATCCGCACCGGGAAATCCTGATCAATCAGAGTGGCATAGGCCATGGTTTCGGCAAAGCCCCAGTTGATGGGCATAGCACCAGCGGCCATTTTACGGCGGTCTTCAATGATCTTGCCGACCTGACGCTGAATCACAAGGCCTTCAGGGATTTCCTGTTGCTGAGCAGCAATTTCCTGCAGACGTTTGAGATCAAATGTCGTGTCTGCGTCAGTCGTCCAGTCGTGGCCCAGGTAAGGGCTCCAGTCGACAAAGAGTTCTTTGTTCGGCTCTTTGACGAGACTTTTCACAACATGACGGCCTTCATCCAGCTCGTTACGATAGTCTTCTTCCAACTGCTTGCTGGCGTCGGCATCCAGTACGCCTTCTCCAATAAGACGTTCAGCGTACTGCTGACGGCTGCTTGGGTGAGACTTGATTTTGGAGTACATCAGCGGCTGTGTACCAGAAGGCTCATCCGCTTCGTTATGACCACGACGACGGTAACAGACCAGATCAATCACGACGTCTTTGTGGAATTCATTGCGGTAATCCACCGCCAGCTGAGTCACAAAGAGTACCGCTTCCGGGTCATCACCGTTCACATGCAGAATCGGCGCTTCAACCATTTTCGCAACGTCGGTGCAGTATTCGGTTGAACGGGTGTCTTCACGCTTAGACGTGGTGAAGCCCACCTGGTTGTTGATCACGATATGGATCGTACCACCGGTCTTGTAAGCCCGGGTCTGGGACATCTGGAAGGTTTCCATGACCACACCCTGACCAGCAAACGCCGAGTCACCATGGATGCTGACCGGTACCACTTTTTCACCGGTTTTATCTTCACGACGATCCTGACGCGCGCGTACGGAACCTTCGACCACCGGAGAAACAATCTCCAGGTGAGACGGGTTAAAGGCCAGTGCCAGATGCACTTCGCCACCTGGGGTAGTGACATTCGAGGAATAGCCCTGGTGGTACTTCACATCACCGTGTGATTTGTATTCGGCTTTACCGTCGAATTCGTCAAACAGATCCGAAGTCTTTTTACCGAAAGTATTAATCAGGGTGTTCAGGCGGCCGCGGTGTGCCATACCGATCACGATTTCTTTCGCACCGTAGGTGCCACTGCGCTGGATGAGTTCATCCATCAGTGGAATCAGGCTTTCACCACCTTCAAGACCGAAACGTTTCACGCCCGGGTAGCGGGAGCCGAGGTATTTTTCCAGACCTTCTGCAGCGGTCAGGCGCTCCAGCAGGTGCATTTTCACATCGTTGCCGTACTTAGGATGTGCACGAACACTCTCGAGACGCTGCTGGAACCAACGCTGCTCGGCGGTGTTGACGATGTGCATGTACTCCGCACCGACGGTACCGCAGTAGGTGGCCTGCAGAGAATC
>JBPEXS010000177.1:0-2903 GCA_052031325.1 Thalassolituus sp.
AACAGACGTGCAACCATCAGCATCAGGTAGCCATACGCCGCAACGCACCCGCCGAGACCTGCCAGCAGCACGCCAGCCAGAGCGACCAGCTCCTGCAACAGAGAGGGCGGAATACGATGCCCGGCCAGTAACATCAGAGCGGCACCGGCGAAAAACAGAGTCGCTCCCGCTGAAAACCAGGTCAGAAAGCGACGCTCTTTTCCGACCTGAGCCTGACCCCAAGATCTGATCGACATCTGAACAATCCTTTAATTTATCACCTGACACACCTGCCAGATTGAGTATTAACTAACCAACTCAGGCTTTCTAATGCCTTTTACCTAACCCATTTATCCCCAAGGCAAAAAGTGTCAGAAAAACAACACTTTGAGCTGTCTTAAAAACGACACAAATCTGACAACCCCTTACAGGGCGTCATTTCCCCGTTCTTTCCCCTTGAATATAAACATTTTTTCGTAGTGCCGTGGTACTGGCGATGAAATAACCAATTCGCAGGAAATATAACAATATCAGGCAATCGCGCGAGTTTCCGTCAGTTAATTCACAGAGTTATCCACAGAAATCTTGGAAAAGAATTTTCTTGCGCATCCGGAATTATGTGCTACTACTCACGACGGAATTCTGACCCGCAAAATTGACGATTGAATTCACACCACCGCTCGGATAGAATGCGCGCCCTTCACTTTTGTGTCCGTTCTGCGGCACCTCAGTGAACTCCTTGCCTTACCGGATGGGCCGGAAGGCTGATAACCCATAAGGAGCTGACAATGCGTCACTACGAAATCGTATTCCTTGTACACCCTGATCAGAGTGAACAGGTTCCTGCGATGGTTGAGCGTTATACCAACACCATCGAAAGCACTGGCGGTAAAATCCACCGCTTCGAAGACTGGGGCCGCCGTCACCTGGCTTACCCAATCAACGATGTGCACAAAGCTCATTACATCCTGATGAACGTTGAAGCGACTCAGGAAGCCCTCGACGAACTGACCACCAACTTCCGTTACAACGATGCAATTCTGCGTAACATGGTGATCCGTCGTGATGAAGCCGTTACTGATATGTCTCCGATTAAAGCTGCTGAGAGCCGCGAAGACCGCCGTCGTGCGGAACGCGCTGAAGCCAACAGCAACCGCGATAACAACGAAGACAACAACGACTCTGAAGCAGAAGAAACTGCTGAAGACAACGCTGAATAAGGGGATTGAGTCATGGCACGTTTTTTCCGTCGTCGTAAGTTCTGCCGTTTCACCGCTGAAGGCGTCAGCGAGATCGATTACAAAGATCTGGATACTCTGAAAGCCTACATCACCGAAACCGGCAAAATCGTTCCAAGCCGTATTACCGGTACCCGTGCTAAGTACCAGCGTCAGCTGTCTACTGCGATCAAGCGTGCGCGCTACATCGCTCTGCTGCCGTACACGGACCAGCACGACAACTGAGTTGGCTCCCGGTCCGCCGGGAACACACAATGAGGTACCGCAGCCTTAACGCGGTACCGCATTACTAATTTTTCGTAGCGTTGTGGCTCTGCCCCGCGACAAAAAGACACGGTGCTTTTGCAGGCGCCCTGTAATGAGGATTCACCATGCAAATTATTCTTCTGGAAAAGATCGCAAACCTGGGTTCACTGGGTGATACGGTTACTGTTCGTCCGGGTTACGCCCGTAACTTCCTGTTCCCACAGGGTAAAGCCGTTCCTGCGACCAAAACCAACGTTGAACAGTTCGAAGCACGCCGTGCTGAGCTTGAAGCTCAGGCTGCCTCTAAACTGTCTGGCGCCGAAAGCCGCAAAGAGAAAATCGAAGAAACTGAGCTGTCTGTTGCTGTTAAAGCCGGTGACGAAGGCAAGCTGTTCGGTTCTCTGGGTAACCGCGACATCGCTGATCTGGCAACTGCTGCTGGCATCGAACTGGCTAAAGCCGAAGTTCGTCTGCCAGAAGGTCCGATCCGTCAGGTAGGTGAGTACGAGATTGCTGTTCAGCTGCACGCTGAAGTTGAAGCCGTTCTGAAGCTGCACGTTGTTGCGGAATAAGAATTGCTGAACAGGCACCGACCTGTTAAAAGAAGCACTATCGGCCCGCGCTGATAGTGCTTTTTTTTTGCCACTGAACGAGTGACCACCACCAACCGATTCATGACATGAGCGACGATTACAGCCAGAACGCTGACAGCGATTCCCTGACCAGCCGGATTCCACCGCATTCCACCGAAGCAGAGCAATCTGTGCTCGGCGCCCTGATGCTGGATGAAAAGGCCTGGGACGACGTTTCCCAGAGCACCCAGGACACCGATTTTTACCGCCAGAATCACCGCCTGATTTTTCGCGCCATCGCGCACCTGATTGGTCAGGAGCAACCGGTCGACGTTGTAACAGTGGCTGAAGAACTGGAAGAGCGCGGTCAGCTCGACAGCATTGGTGGAGCATCGTATCTCAGCCGCCTGGTGGACATGACACCGTCCATCGAAAACTGCGCAGCCTATGCCACCATCGTCACCGAGCGTGCCCAGCAGCGCCGCCTGATCGAAGCCGCCAGTGAGATCATTGAGAAAGCCTACGAACCCGGTGGCGACGATACGCTCACCCTGCTTTCTGATGCCGAAAAGTCCATCGCTCAGATTGCCGAAGGCAACCGCGCTGACGGTGGCCCTGTGCAGGTAGGACCGGTACTCAAGAGCACCCTGAACCAGCTCGATGAGATGTTCAGTAACCCGGAAGGTCTGACGGGCGTAACCACTGGCTTCAAAGAAATCGACAACCGTACCTCTGGCCTGCAGAAAGCCGACCTGGTGATTGTCGCCGGTCGTCCGTCGATGGGTAAAACCACCTACGCCATGAACCTGGTGGAAAATGCCTTACTGGCGACCAAACGACCTGTCCTGGTATTCAGTCTGGAAATGCC
>JBPEXS010000178.1:0-4147 GCA_052031325.1 Thalassolituus sp.
ACCAGCAGTGTCAGCGCCGGAGATTCGGTGGCAAGGCCAATCCCCAGGGCAAAATACGAAGGGTCGGTATCCACGTTCAGGTAAATACCGGCCCAGAGAATCGGCGGTACCGCAAAACCCATCAGCAGCAGGAAGAAAGCAAAACCCCAGCCCGCCGGACGCAGGGCTGACGGGTTGTTATTCTCGGTGAACGCCATGTGGAACATGTGCGGCATGGCCACGGCGGCGGTGAAAAACATCACCAGCAGGGTCCGCCAGGGGCCGTCCTGCAGGGTGACCTGATGCCGGGCGAGTACCTCCTGATTATCACGCAGCCAGTGCTCAAGGCCACCGACTTCAGGGAATATTCCCAGCAGGATAAAGGCGCAGAGCACCATCAGGGCCGTGAGTTTCAGCAGCGACTCAAAGGCTATGGCGATCACCAGGCCTTCGTGTTTTTCCCGCGGAGACAGGTGTCGGGCGCCAAACAGAATAGCGAACAGGATCATCACCAGGCAGTACGCCAGCGCCAGCTTGGAGACCGGCCACTCACTGTTGAGCAGATACAGAGTATCGCCAATGGCGGTGACCTGCAGGGCGAGAATGGGTATGACTACCGCCAGCATCACCAGTGTCACCAGTACCCCGGCCGAGCGTGAGCGGTAACGGAAGGCCAGCAGGTCAGCCAGCGAACTCAGCTGATACATGCGGGTGATACGCAGGATCGGCCTGAGCAGAATCGGCGACATCATAAAGGCACCGGAGATACCCAGGTAATACGCCAGAAAGCCGTAGCCGTACTGGTTTGCCAGACCCACCGAGCCGTAAAACGCCCAGGCACTGGCGTAGACACCCAGCGACAGGGCATACACCAGCGGATGCTTAACCCAGTGCTTAGGCAGCCAGTTCCGGTCTACCGCATACGCCAGCACAAACAGAATGGCGAGGTATCCGAGAACAAGTATCGACAGGTGGGTAAGACTAAAGGTCATCGCCGTCCTTCTGCTTGAGGGAGAACCAGACGTAGAACAGTATCAGCAGAAGCCAGATGACGAACGGGCTGTACCAGGTGGAGTTATCACTGAGCCACCAGTCCATCATGATGGGCGAGATCAGAAAGATACCTGTGATGATCAGCAGACTGAGACGGTACTGGTACATAAAGGGCCCTTGTTAGAGCGCTAAGCCTATCACAATCAGCGACTCTCATCAGGCGTCTGCTGATATTGTACGGGTGCCGGTGATTGGGTAATCCCTACCAGTGGGGCTGACTGCCAGTGGTCGATAGCCCAGCGCAGAATCTCGTCACGTGCACAGGAACGCAGGTCGGCCGGTGGTGATTGCCGTAACCACTCCAGCGCATTGATCAGGGACAGTTCCGGCGGGTGATCTGAAACCGATGGCGAGTGATTCTGCTTACTCAGCTTCTGGCCGCCGGGGGCCGTGGCCACAGGCAGGTGGCTGTATTGTGGATGCGGCAGATGCAGTGCTGACTGCAACAGATACTGACGGGCGGTAGAGTCGATCAGATCAATGCCACGCAGTACATGAGTCACGCCCTGATCGTGATCATCGACCACGACAGCCAGCTGGTATGACCACAAACGGTCACGGCGTTTTATCACGAAATCGCCGATGTCCTGCAGGCAGTGGTAAGTGTGAGCGGGCTGCAGCCCGTCTTCCAGGGTCAGCACATCGGGTGGACAGAGAAAGCGGTAAGCACACTCTGAATTCACAGCAGGAGAGCAGACACCCTGATGCAGGCGGCCGTTCAGTTCACGCCGTGAACAGGCACAGGGGAAGGCTTTACCTTCACGGATCAGTTGCTCAAGTGCAGCGTCATAGAGGTGGCTGCGCTGACTCTGATACACCACTTCGCTATCCCAGTGCAGACCAAAGTCGTCCAGAGTCCGCAGGATACTATCGGCAGCGGTTGGATCTTCGCGGGGAGGGTCAAGGTCTTCAATGCGCACCAGCCACTGGCCGCCTGCCGCACGGGCATCGAGAAAACCAGCGAGTGCAGAAACCAGAGAGCCAAAATGCAGTGGCCCGGTCGGGGAGGGAGCAAAACGTCCGGTGTATTGTGTCATACAGGCTCAGACATCCGCTGAAAGGTACAGAAAACAGAAGTGCCGGTGGTTTCACCGGCACTCACAGCGATCAGACGCCGAGCTGTTTTTCTTTGATTTCAGCCAGGGTCTTACAGTCGATGCACAGATCCGCAGTCGGACGTGCTTCAAGGCGGCGGATACCGATCTCAACGCCGCAGGCGTCGCAGTAGCCGTAATCACCCTTGTCGATCTTGTCGATGGTCTTGCTGATTTTCTTCAGCAGCTTACGCTCGCGGTCACGGGTACGCAGTTCCAGGCTGAATTCCTCTTCCTGACTGGCACGGTCGTTCGGGTCAGCGTAGTTAACCAGCTCTGACTGCATGTGCTCTTTGGTGCGGTCCACTTCTTCCATCAGTTCCTGCTTCCAGTTCTGCAGGATGTTAGTGAAATGATCCAACTGAGCGTCGTTCATGTACTCTTCGCCGTCCTTGATGGCGTAAGGCGTAAAGTCGGACAGAGCAAACTCTTTCTTTGTATCAGGCATCTTGATGCAGCCTCATTCGTTCCTTAAACAGGTGTTAAACAAGTGTTTTGAACACCACTTCAAAAAAATCAAGCCCGGCAAACTATCAGATAACCGGGTTCCCGCCAATACTTTGAGGTTACTTTCGGCTTCGGCTAGTGTAAATACCTGCCAGAAGTTCCGACACAATCCTATTTTCGGATAAGAATCATACTTTTTTATGACAGAAGCATCTAAGCGTAGCAGGCATATCCGACCTTTCCAGGTCATGGCCATTCTGGCTCAGGCACAGGCGCTGCAGGCCGCCGGGCGGGATATCATCCATCTTGAAGTGGGAGAGCCCGATTTTCCGACCCCTGAGCCCATGACTGAAGCAGCCGTTGTCGCCATGCGCGCAGGCAAAACCCATTACACACCGGCATTGGGGCTACCTCAGTTACGTGAGCGGATTGCAGGCTATTACGCAGAGCGTTTTGGCGTCAGTCTGAAGCCTGAACGCATTGTGCTGACCACAGGGGCGTCCGGTGCGCTGATGTTGTTATCGGCCATGAGCCTGAATCCGGGTGATGGTCTGATGCTGGCCGACCCGGGCTACCCCTGTAACCGGCATTTTGCCCAGCTGTTTGATGCCCATGGACAGCTGATTCCCTGTGGCCCTGAAGTCCGCTATCAGCTCACCGCTGAGACAGTGGCCGCACACTGGAACGACTCCACCCGCGCGGTGCTGGTGGCCAGTCCGGCCAACCCGACCGGGACGGTTCTGTCACCAGAAGACATGGCGGCTATTGCTCAGATGTGCCGGGAAAAAGGCGGCGAGTTCTGGGTGGATGAAATCTATCAGGGCATCAATTTTGGCCCTCAGCCCGAGACCGTACTGTCGGTGGCGGATGATGCGTATGTACTGAACAGCTTTTCCAAATTCTTTGGCATGACCGGCTGGCGTCTGGGCTGGACCATAGTGCCGGAAGATAAGGTCGCGGTGATGGATACTCTGGCGCAGAACCTCTATCTGGCTCCGCCGACCCCTGCCCAATATGCGGCGCTGGCGGCTTTCACCCCGGAGGTGATGACGATTCTGGAACAGCGTCGGCAGATACTGGAGGAGCGTCGTAATTATCTGCTGAAAGCCTTGCCGGAGCTGGGCTTCAACGTGCCTGTCGCGCCGGATGGCGCCCTGTATGTATACGCCGATGCCAGTGACTTCACAGATGACAGCCTGAGTTTCTGCTCGCGTTTGCTCAATGAAGCAGGTGTGGCGGTGACACCGGGTGTGGATTTCGGTGATTATCGCAGTGGCGAACACATCCGCTTTGCCTTCACCACGGATATTGCCCGCCTGGAAGAGGCAGTATCCCGGATCGCAGACTGGTTAGGGAGGCAGCATGCAGTATGACCGCCCCCTGATTCCGGCAACGTTGATCAAGCGTTATAAGCGTTTTCTCGCGGATGTCACGCTTGAAGACGGCTCTGAAATCACCGTCCACTGTCCGAATACCGGCTCAATGAAACGTTGTGCTGAACCCGGAAGTCGGGTGTGGCTGTACGACAGCCAGAGCAAAACCCGCAAATATCAGCACACCTTTGAGTGGGTGGA
>JBPEXS010000179.1:0-3037 GCA_052031325.1 Thalassolituus sp.
TTCAGGTGCAGCTTCTCACCTTTGAGGTCACGGACGTCAAAGTCGATGGCATCACCTTCAGGGGTGAAGTGCAGTTCGACCTGACCTGGCAGGAAGATCGGCAGTTTAAAGTCGATGGTCAGTGAGCAGGACTCAGAACCCAGCTTGCGGTACAGAGCAGCAGCAACACGAGCCTTGGTCCACATGCCGTGAGCAATGTGGCGCTTGAAGCCGAACAGCTTAGCGGTGTACGGGTTCATGTGAATCGGATTCGGATCACCGGAGATCTTGCCGTAACGCATGCCCAGGTTGGCTGGCAGAATCCAGCTTTCTTTGCTGGCGTGCTCTGGCAGGGCAGGGCGCTCTTTCGTACCCTTCTTCTTGCTGCCACCCTTGCTTGGCAGAATCGCCAGGTAGGTGCTGCTGTCTTCCCAGACCAGCTCCATACCGACGCGCACTTCAGAGCGGATGTAGACTTCCAGACCTTTTTCAGTGCGGATGCCATCGGTGAAGTAAGCACGGATATCCAGAACTTCATCCTGACCGATAGCGCGGTGCTGAGTAATGGTGTTGCTGACGTGCACCATGCCCATAACGGCCAGCGGGAAAGAGTGATGCAGCATCAGCTCCATGTGCAGTTTGAACGCCAGAATGTGCGGGTAGGTCAGAGGCAGTTTGCCTTTGGCATCACCAAAGCCACAGATGTCGGCGTAGGCTTTGACATTGCCCTGATCCGGCTTGAGGCCGTAGATAACAGCATCAATGCTTGGCAACTCAGGGTTGCGGTTGTTCGTGGTGCGGGAAAACAGACCACGGAAGGCCTGGCTCAGTGTGCTTGGCACCTGTTCAAACTGTAAACGTGTAGCGTGACTCATAGGGTAATCCTTGCAGGGATGCATGTCGGACAAAGCGGGAAATGGTAAGGAAACTGATATTACCCCCCATTGGCGCATTTTTCATAAGCAAACGTCACTTTGGTCAATAGTTGTTGCAGCCAACTGTGTATCTGGCAAAATTCCCACCTCTTTTTCTGGCTTTGAGTGTATTTATGTCCGGTGGCATGTCGGAACTGCGCGACTCAGGCATCATGATCCAGTTAGCCCATCAGGCCATGCAGGCGATGGGCATTGATACGGATGACGTCTGGCAGCGTATGGGCATTACGTCCGAGTTTATTGACGATCGTGAGGTCCGGACTCCTCACAGCGCTCAGCGCGCCTTCTGGAAAGTCATGGAAGAGGTTACCGGCGACGCGGACATCGGCCTGCATCTGGCTGAGAACATGAACGTGTACAAAGGCCAGGTGCTGCAGTACCTGTTTTTATCCAGCCCGACGTTCGGAGACGGCCTCAACCGTGCCCTGAATTATCAACGCCTGCTGAGCGACGCTTCACAGGCGAGCATACTCACGGAAGATGACGAAGCCTGTATTCAGGTCGAATCCGCCAGTGAACACATCATTTCCGTGCGCCAGTTAACGGAGTGCATGACCCTGAGTCTGGTGCGTTTTTTTCAGTACGTAACCGACCAGCAGTTTCACCCGTCGCGCATCTGCTTTACCCATGAAGCGCCGGCAGACCTGTCTGAACATCAGCGACTGTTTGGGTGCGAGATTCTGTTCGGCGAGCCGGCCAATCGTCTCTTCTTTGAAAAAGAACTGCTCGACCTGCCGTCTTTACATGCCGAACCTGAACTGCTGCAACTGCATGAAAAGCTGGCCAGTGAGCACGTGGCCAAGCTGGAACGTCAGGATATTGTGGTGCGTATCAACCGGGTATTTGCCGAAGTGCTGGAGACCGGGCAGGTCAGCCTCGATGAGGTCGCCGCCCGTCTCGGGATGAAACCGCGCACTCTGCGTACCCGGTTGACCGAAGCCGGCACCAGCTTTAACCAGCTGCTGGGTGACTATCGCTGTAATCTGGCCAAGCGTCTGCTGGCGGGCACCGACGAAAGCATTGATGAAATTGTCTATCTCACAGGTTTTTCCGAGCCAAGCACGTTTTATCGTGCCTTTAAGCGCTGGACTAACCTGACACCGGTCGAATACCGCAACAGTAAACGCTAAAGATACGCTGGCACCCGTCGATACAGGCTGAACACGGATCAGCTTCGGCAGGAGGCACGCCATGAGTATTCAGTTTTCATCGTCCACTCAGACCACATTCAATGCATCTCTGACCCAGACCATCACGCCCGTCGTGAAAGGGCCTGAGCAGGGTAATACGGCTGCCACCACCCGTCTGCTGCAGGCTGACGTCCGTTATTCTTCATCAACGTCCTTTACCTATAACGGCCAGAGTGCTGATCAGAACAGCCAGCTGACTTACAACAAAAGCAGCCAGGCTCAGATTTCAGCCTCGGCCAGCCAGACCCAGGCGCCAGACCACCCCGGTCAGTCACCGGAAAAGACGGCTGTGAATATCCTCCGTCATGTCACCCGCAACGTCGAGATGATGCGCGAGCAGGGTGCTAGCGATGATCAGATCCAGAGTCGCCTGGATGCTGCTCGTGAAGGTATTTCTGCTGGGTATGCCGATGCCAGAGAGATGCTGGAAGGTATGGGTAAAATGACGGTTGAGCTGGAAGCCGAAATCAATAAAGGCTTCGAGCTGGTGATGGAAGGCCTGGACCAGCTGGAACAGGGCGAGTCGCCGCAGTTGCTGGAAGAGTATGCGCCGTCTCAGCCAGCCCCTGGGCCGGACGTGCCGACACCGACGGTACCGGCCCCTGATGTCGATAGCCCGGTCAATAACGCGCCGTCTCCTGACGTTCCAACGCCTCAGGTGCCTGTGCCTGATTCTTCTGAATCTGACGTTCCGACGCCTCAGATTCCTGTGCCACCGGCCCCGGATGCCGGAATTCCAGACAATGAAATGCCTGAATATGACATTCCTGAGCAGACCGGAGCACCGGTTATCAGTGTGGATGCCAGCCGTCAGCGCGAAAGCAGTTTCAATCTGCAGGTTATGACGGCCGATGGTGATCAGGTGGAAGTGACCTTTAACCGTTCCGTGTCGGGCAGCCTGTCGTATTCCAACGATGGCAGTGGTGTGTCCTT
>JBPEXS010000018.1:0-3505 GCA_052031325.1 Thalassolituus sp.
CGCATGGTCAGCAAGGCCGGAGCCACCATTGAAAAACTGAAACAGGAGCGCGATAGCCTGATCAGTGAAAAGATGGGGCTGGCTTCATCATTAGGTGGGCCCAATGCTTCAGGGCGCGGGAAGGCCATTGTGGATGAACTGAATGCGACGATTCAGGGCTATCAGGACCGCATCAATCAACAGATCGAACTGCAGACACAGGGCGAGTCGCGCCTGAAGGCACTGAACAGTGATCGTTAAGACCAGCTTATGAAGTTTCTGACCTGGCTGACACCGGGGTTTATCGGTGCTCAGATCAGCGCCATCGATGCCGAATCTCAGGCATTCCGCGAACAACATACCCTGAGTGGGCAACGCCAGGCTTGGGTGGTTATCGCCGTTGCCTGCCTCTGTCTGTTACTTGTTCATTACGGCAAATACAGCGTTAACCTCACAGTACTGGTCTCCTGGCTAGATGGATTGTTCGAACAGCAAGGTCAGTGGCGACGGGCATTACGCAGCAGTGGATACCGCGAATTATGGGGCTATCTCTGGTGGGGTGGCATTCATGTCCTGGGTTTCCTGCTGATTCCAGCATTGGTCATCCGCACGGCGCTGAAACAACCCCTGAGCCGCTATGGCTGGCAGTGGGGCAAAGTGCATGAACATTGGCCGGGCTATGTCTTACTTGCCACCCCGATTATGGGGTTTGCCATTATTGCCAGCTTTACCGATGGCTTTTCACAACACTATCCGTTTTATAAACAGGCCAGTCGCAGCTGGACCGATCTGTTGCTGTGGGAATTGATCTACGTCTTCCAGTTCGTCTGCGTTGAGTTCTTTTTCCGTGGTTTTCTGGTGAATGGCCTGCGGCCTCAGTTTGGCAGCCTCTCGGTCGCCGTTATGTGCCTGCCGTATCTGATGCTGCACTTTCCCAAGCTCTGGCCGGAATCGTTCGGCGCTATTCTGTTCGGGTTCTTTTTAGGCGTACTGGCGCTGATGTCACGCTCGATCTGGGGCGGTGTTATGGTGCACGTGGCGATTGCACTGACGATGGATATCGCCGCGCTACTGCAGACGGGTGGGTTGCCGGAAAGGTGGTGAAGGGTAATATTTGATCTGCGCTGGCTTTGCGGCCTAAAACTGGATCGTCTCGCTACTGCTCCTAAGGATGAATGGCCAGGTTTTCGCAGATTGGGTGGAAAGCGATACGAGCGAAGCTCAGACAAGGCAAAAATCCGGGAGGAAGCGCAGTTTACTGGAGTAAATGAGCATTCTGACCCGGATTTTTAACGCAGTATCAGCGAGCGTTCGAATGTTTGAGTAAAAGGGCGAGTGCGTAGTTCGGGCAAGGCAAAAACCAGCGAAGAAGCGGAGTTTACTGAAGTAAATGAGCATTCTAAGCCTGGTTTTTAACACAGCCTGAACAAGCAAAACCCCTGTTACCGGCCATTCATCTCATCAAGGCGCTTCAGGAACACCCCCATAATCTGCTGATACAGCATGCTGCCACTGTGCAGGTCTTCCACACCTTTATCGATGCTCGGGTTGTCGTTCACTTCAATGATCACGGCTTTATCGCCCAGATCTTTGATGTCGACACCGTAAAAACCATCGCCCATACATTTGGCGGCTTTTTTCGCCGTGCGCAATACGTGCTTCGGAATTTTATCCGGGGAGAAAGCATCCGCATCGCCGGATTTGTGAGAGCGGGCACCGTGGTTATAAATCTGCCAGTGACTGCGTGCCATAAAGTAACGGCAGGCATACAGTACCTGATCATCCAGAATGCCGATGCGCCAGTCGAATTCTGTTGGCACAAACTCCTGCAGTAATAACAGGGCAGAGCGCTCACCCAGACGGGCGATGCATTCCGCCAGCTCTTCACGGGTCGAGGCTTTCTCAACACCAATAGAGAAAGAGCCATCGGGTACTTTCACAATGACGGGCAGGCCCAGTGTCGCCACCAGGTGCTCAATATCCTGTGGTTGCTGGGTCAGAATCAACTCGGTCGCCGGAGTATCCACCTTATGGCGTTGCAGGGTTTCATGCAGATAGACCTTGTTCGAGCAGCGCATGATGTCACGGGTGCTGTCGATCACGACCAGCCCCTGATTTTCGGCCATCTGCGCTATGCGGTAGGTGTGATGATCCACACGCGTTGTCTCACGGATGAACAGCGCATCGTATTCTCCGATACGGCTGGCATCATTCGGGTGAATGAAATCTACGTTCAGACCAATCTGTTTACCGGCCTGCACAAAGGCCTGCAGAGCCCCTTTGTTAGAGGGCGGCAAAGCTTCGTCCGGGTTCACCAGAATGGCGACATCGTACTTGTAACCTTTGCTGGCTTTGCGTGTGCGCCACATTTTGTGGCTGAAGGCATCCAGAGCCGCGGCGAAGGTGTCCTGTTCTTTTTCATGCAGCTGGTCCAGAGCAGGAACGTCCAGTTGGTGAATAACCCAGAAATCCGACTGTACTTTGGTCAGCACAATATCCAGTACCGGAAATGCATAGGTTTCAAAAATCCGACGCATCACAGGTGCCAGCTCGCTATGCGTACTGGTGCCGAAGTAACTGCGGACTTCGATCTGAGTCACATTCTTGAGGTGACGACGACTGTAGCTTTCCAGCAGACGGCTGTGCTTCGGCAGCAATGGCTGGCCGGATTCAAAACTGTGCAGTTCACGGATGGCACGCGCGTTCGGAAATGCCATACCACCACGGGCTTCGGCCAGCAGTGATCCGTAGTAGCCGGAACTCAGGTAAGAGAAATCACGGCACAGGTTAATGACATACCCCTGATCCTGAGCGGCATCCTGCAGGTAACTGGCGATATCAACCACCTGGCTGCTGGGATAATAGGGCGACCAGTCGCTGAGTTGATCAACAAGTACAAGTAATGATTTCATGCGGTTCCTGAGGGAAAGAAATGGGCTGCAGAATCAGATGTGCGGTTCACTGAGCAGCGCGCTTATAGTAGAAACCAACGCCACTATCTGCCAATCATTTTTCTGATCGTCAGCAGAAATTTTTTTCGCGTTTATGACTCTGAATAGTGTTCTATAACGCACTGCGTTTTTCTGTTTTTACTGAGTTCTGCTCATGACTATCCGACTGGCCCGAAGCGCCGATGTTCCGGCACTGACACAGATTGAATCAGCCGCCTTCACGGGAGATGCGCTGACGGCCCGGCGCTTCCGACATTTTATCCGCAGTGAGCTGAGCGAACTCTGGTGCCTGACGGAGAGCGAACAGGGCCCAATCCTGGCTTACGCCCTTGTCCTGTTTCATCGGGGGACGTCTCTGGCCCGCCTCTATTCCATCGCCGTGGCACCTGAAGCACAGGGAAAAGGACTTGCCGCTCAATTACTCGGACACTGTGAGCAGGCGGCAACGCAGCGTGGCATCTTATTTATGCGTCTTGAAGTGCGGCAGGATAACACACGGGCTCTGAGCATCTATCAGAAAGCCGGATACCGTATTCTGAAGCGTCTCAGTGCCTACTATGAAGATGGCGGCGACG
>JBPEXS010000180.1:0-1199 GCA_052031325.1 Thalassolituus sp.
TAGGTACATTGTCTGAGAAGTTCAGTTTGCGGATGCCCGGCTCCGGCAGAAACTGCCCCAGTTTCACCCGTACCGGCAAGCCAAAATACTCACTGACAGCCTGATAAATCATCTCAGTGCCGAGCATTTTGCCATCCAGCGAATAACCGGCGATGTGCGGTGTGGCCAGGTGACACAGGCTCAGCAGTTCACGGTCCAGTTCTGGCTCCCCTTCCCAGACATCAAGAATGGCGCAGAAGTCTTCGTTATTCAGCAGGTGGGCCTTCAGGGCCTGGTTATCCACGACCGCACCGCGGGAACTGTTGATCAGCACCGCATCTGGCGCCATCTGCGCCAGACGATCCGCATTGATCAGATGATACGTCGGGTGTTCGCCGGTTTTAGTGATCGGGGTATGCAGGGTGACAACATCCGCTTTGAGTATTTCTTCCAGTGATACCAGCCCCTCTTCTTCCTGATCCTTGAACGGATCACAGGCCAGAACATTCACCTTCATATCTTCGAGACGCTGGCGCAGTAAAGAACCGACATTGCCGATACCCACAATACCGACGGTCAGGTCACGGAAATCCACCCCACGGGTATCGATGACAACAGACAGAGCGCTGAGCACATAATCCACCACGGCCTGAGAATTACAGCCGGGTGCACTGGCAAAACCGATGCGCTGTTCTTCAAGGTATTCAGTATCAATATGATCAGTACCAATGGTAGCGGTACCAACGAAGCGGACTTTACTGCCTTTGAGCAGGCTTTCATTCACTTTGGTGACTGAACGCACCAGCAGGATATCAGCGTCTTTAACGTCTTCGGCGGTCATGGTGCGGCCAGGAACCCGGGTTATTTCACCGAATTCTCCGAAAAATTTTTCGATAAGCGGGATGTTTTCGTCGGCAACGATGTGCACTGTCGCTCTTCCTGTTCTGGGGGACGTTTTAGCTAACTTTTTGGCTAACCCGGGCATTGTGGCAACAGTTGCGTTCGATGACAATCATTGCTGATAAACTGTATAAATAGCCTGCAGGAACATCATAAACATGGTGAATACTGCGTATCAAAGGCGCAAATGAAGTCTACCCTCAAAATTCCGGTATACTTCACGTCGACTAAAAAAGGGTAATAGCGTTTATCGTGATTACAGTCACGCTGAACACTTGCTCACAGAAACAACTGCACAGTAGCAGCGTTGCAGCCAGCTC
>JBPEXS010000181.1:0-3265 GCA_052031325.1 Thalassolituus sp.
TTTGTCATTATTATTATTCCTCAGTGACCACCGAGTAATTTCTCGATTTCCTCCGGCTTATCGTGAACACCGAAGCGGTCGACCAGTGTAGCGCTGGCTTCGTTCATGCCGATCAGGTCGACATCCGCGCCCTCGCGTCTGAATTTAATCACGACCTTATCCAGTGCAGAAACGGCCGTGATATCCCAGAAATGGGCCTGAGAGAGATCAATAGTGACACGGCTCAGTACTTCATGGAAGTCGAAGCTGTTCACAAATTCATCCGCCGATGCAAAAAACACCTGTCCAATGACACGATAGGTGACATGTGAGGGGGCGGTTTCTTCGCGCTTAACCATCATGTACTGGCCGATCTTATTGGCAAAGAACAACGCCGCCAGCAGCACACCGATGAACACACCCAACGCCAGGTTATGAGTGGCTACAACCACACCGACCGTCGCCAGCATCACCACATTGGTCGACAGCGGGTGCTTCTTCAGGTTAACCACAGAATCCCAGGAGAAAGTGCCGATAGACACCATGATCATCACCGCCACCAGAGCGGCCATAGGGATCTGACCGATCCACTCGTCGAGGAACACCACCATGATCAGCAGGAAGAAACCGGCGACAAAGGTGGATAAACGCCCGCGACCACCGGATTTTACGTTGATCATCGACTGGCCGATCATCGCACAGCCTGCCATGCCGCCGAGCAGACCGGCACCGATGTTGGCCACACCCTGGCCCTTACATTCGCGGTTACGGTCACTGTCGGTGTCGGTCAGATCATCGACGATGGTGGCCGTCATCATGGATTCCAGCAGGCCCACAGCCGCCAGCGCGCAGGAATACGGCAGGATGATCCACAGGGTTTCGAGGTTCAGGGGCACGTCCGGCCACAGGAATACAGGCAGGGTATCCGGCAGTTCACCCATATCCGCGACGGTACGGATATCGATGTTCCAGATCATGGCCACGGCGGTCATAGCGATGATGCACACCAGCGGTGACGGCAGCCAGGTCCCGATTTTCGGCACATAGGGGAACAGGTAAATAATACCGAGACCGGCGGCGGTCATGGCGTAGACATGCCAGGTCACATTCGTCAGTTCAGGCAGCTGTGCCATAAAGATCAGAATCGCCAGCGCATTCACAAAGCCGGTCACCACTGCTCTTGAGACAAAGCGCATCAGGTCCCCGAGTTTGAGGAAACCGGCAACAATCTGAATCACACCCGTCAGCAGCGTCGCTGCCAGCAGATACTGCAGACCGTGGTCTTTCACCAGGGTCACCATCAGCAACGACATCGCACCGGTTGCCGCCGAGATCATACCAGGGCGACCACCAACAAATGCGATAATCACCGCAATACAGAACGACGCGTAGAGACCGACTTTGGGGTCGACACCGGCAATGATGGAGAAGGCAATGGCTTCTGGAATCAACGCCAGAGCAACCACAGTACCTGAAAGCAGGTCCCCACGTATGTTGGAAAACCACTCCTGTTTCATTGTCTGCATCATAATGCTGCCCGCCTGCATTCTGTCGTGTGTCTGATAAGGGGCGGAATTATACGGGCGTGGGGGGGGATAACAACTGAGCAGTTAGATAGAGGCCGCCACTGCTGATTTTGGGTACTGGATAATATGTCTTTATGAATCATCTACTACGTCTGTTCTGAGTAATAACTTGGCGTTACTGAGATACTTTCGCCTGCTGTGAGCCACGGAGGACAAAAACGAGCAGGACTTCGAGACAGGATGTCGAGAAAGGGATGTTGAGGCAGGACGCCGAATCATCCCGTGGCCGTTGAGAGTTTGAAGTCAGAAGTGATGAGCGAGCCGTCGGCGAAAAAGCAGGAGGTCTGGAGGATAAGATCCTCCAGGGAAAAGAAATAAAAATGCCTTTGCTCTTGATGAACTGATAAGTCAGAGAAAAATTGAGCAAAACTCTAAAAGCGAATTAACTTCTCCAGAAGGTCGGGGTGATCAGAACCAGCAAGGTAAAAATCTCCAGACGCCCCAGCAGCATGGTCAGCGCCAGCAGCCACTTAGCCGTATCACTGATGTTGCCATAATGCGTCGCCACCTCACCCAGACCCGGACCGAGGTTGTTCAGGCAGGAGCCCACGGCGGAAAACGCCGTCACCTGATCCAGACCGGTGGCCATCAGTGCGATCATCATCACCATAAAAGTCACGATGTAGAGCGCGAAGAAGCCCCAGACGGCTTCGAGAATCCGGTCGCCAACCGGCTGACGACCCAGCTTGACCGGAATGATGGCACTGGGGTGGACCAGTCGCTGAATCTCGCGGATACCCTGCTTGAGTACCAGCAGAATACGGATGGCTTTCATGCCACCACCAGTCGACCCGGAACAACCACCGATAAAGGCCATCATAAACAGCAGTACCGGAATAAAGACCGGCCACGAGGAGAAGTCGGCGATGCCAAATCCGGCGGTGGTGGCAATAGAAACGGTTTCAAACACACCGTGACGCACGGATTCGCTGAGTGAGTAAGTGTCGGTCAGCCACAGTCCAAGTACCGACAGGCCAATACCACCGGTAATCACAAAGGCGAAGAACTGCACTTCCGGATCAATCAGGTAATGAAACAGCGAGCGGTTACGCCAGGCGAAAAAGTGCAGAGAGAAGTTCAGAGCTGAAATCAGCATAAACACCACGCAGATGGACTCAATCAGGGGGCTGTTGAAATAGCCGATGGAGGCGTCGTAGGTCGAGAATCCACCGATCCCTACTGTCGAGAAACTGTGCACGATGGCGTCGAAGCTGTTCATGCCCGCCAGCCAGTAAGCCAGGGCACAGGCGATGGTCAGTGACAGATAGATGTACCACAGGGCTTTGGCGGTCTCTGTGATGCGTGGTGTCAGTTTGGAGTCTTTCAGCGGCCCGGGAATCTCGGTACGGAACAGCTGCATACCGCCGACGCCCAGCATCGGCAGAATGGCCACCGCGAGAACGATAATCCCCATGCCCCCCAGCCACTGCAGCTGCTGGCGGTACCAGAGGATGGATTTGGGCAGGTATTCCAGCCCGGTCATCACCGTGGCCCCGGTTGTTGTCCACCCTGACAGCGACTCAAAGAAAGCATCGGCAAAGCTCAGGCCGGGGTTCTCTGCAAGGATAAAGGGCAGGGTTCCGGCAAGACCCAGGCTGAACCAGAACAGCGCGGCGATGATGAATCCGTCGCGGGTGTTGAGATCCTGTTTGACGTTACGCACCGGCAGCCAGCAGATAAAGCCGAGGCCAAAAATCAGT
>JBPEXS010000182.1:0-1715 GCA_052031325.1 Thalassolituus sp.
TGATTGCTTCCAACTTCCGCAGCACCAAGGCGCTGGATGAATACCTTCGCGACAGTGGTGTGACCGGTATCGCCGATATCGATACCCGTCGCCTGACCCGCATCCTGCGTGAGAAAGGCTCGCTGAACGGTTGCATGATTGCTCGTGCCGATGCCCACTCTGAAGAGTCTGTGACAGAAGCCATCGCCGCAGCCAAGGCCTTCCCGGGCTTGAAAGGCATGGACCTGGCGAAAGAAGTCACGGTTTCTGAGCCTTACCAGTGGACCGAAACCGACTGGACGCTGGAAAACGGCTATGGCCAGGTCAGCAATCCGGACTTCAAAGTGGTTGCCTATGACTACGGTGTTAAACGCAACATTCTGCGTTTATTGGCCGAGCGTGGCTGTGACCTGACCGTCGTGCCTGCACAGACTCCGGCCTCTGAGGTTCTGGCGATGAATCCGGACGGTATCTTCCTGTCCAATGGCCCGGGTGACCCTGAGCCGTGTGACTACGCGATTGCGGCGATTCAGGAAGTACTTGAGACCGAAACTCCGGTATTCGGTATCTGTCTGGGTCACCAGCTTTTGGCGCTGGCCTCCGGTGCCAAAACCGTGAAAATGCCGCACGGCCATCACGGTGGTAACCACCCGGTTCAGGACCTCGAGTCCGGCAAAGTCATGATCACCGCCCAGAACCACGGTTTTGCGGTGGATGAAGACACTCTGCCTGCCAGTCTGAAAGCCACGCACAAGTCGCTGTTCGATGGCACCCTGCAGGGCATCGCCCGCACCGACCGTCCGGCCTTCAGCTTCCAGGGTCACCCTGAAGCCAGCCCAGGCCCGCACGACGTAGCGCCGCTGTTTGACCACTTTATTGAACTGATGAAAGCCGCCAAGGCTGGTAAATAACAGGAACCGACTGAGATATGCCAAAACGTACTGACATACAGAGTATCCTGATCATTGGTGCTGGCCCGATCGTGATCGGTCAGGCCTGTGAATTTGACTATTCCGGCGCACAGGCCTGTAAGGCACTGCGCGAAGAAGGTTTCCGCGTCATTCTGGTGAACTCCAACCCAGCAACCATCATGACCGACCCATCCATGGCGGATGCAACCTACATTGAACCGATTACGGTTGAAGCGGTTGCCAAGATCATTGAGAAAGAGCGCCCTGATGCACTGCTGCCCACCATGGGTGGTCAGACGGCTCTGAACTGTGCCTTGGGTCTGGAAGAGGCCGGTGTACTGGAAAAATTCGGCGTTGAGATGATCGGTGCTAACGCCGACACCATCGACAAAGCGGAAGACCGTGACCGTTTCGACAAGGCGATGAAAGCCATTGGTCTGGAATGTCCACGCGCCGGTATCGCTCACAGCATGGAAGAAGCCCGTGAAGTGCAGAAAGACCTCGGCTTCCCATGCATCATCCGTCCATCTTTTACCATGGGTGGCTCCGGTGGCGGTATCGCGTACAACCGCGAAGAATTCGAAGAAATCTGTCAGCGTGGTCTGGATATGTCTCCGACCAATGAGCTGCTGATCGACGAATCCCTGATCGGCTGGAAAGAGTACGAGATGGAAGTGGTTCGTGACAAGAACGATAACTGCATCATCATCTGTTCAATCGAAAACTTCGACGCCATGGGTGTGCACACCGGTGACTCCATCACCGTAGCACCGGCCCAGACCCTGACCGACAAAGAATATCAGATCATGCGTGACGCCTCGCTGG
>JBPEXS010000183.1:0-1247 GCA_052031325.1 Thalassolituus sp.
GACACATCAATGGTGATGATGCGTTCGTGTATGTTCACCTGAGTCGCGGCCAACCCGATGCCAGGGGCGTCGTACATGGTTTCAAACATGTCGTCGACGATGCCACGGATGCGGTCATCTACTTCAGAAACCGGTTTTGCGACGGTCCGCAGACGCGGATCAGGGAATTCGAGAATATCGAGTATGGCCATATAAATGCTGTAGTGATAGAACTTTAGGCCAGCTGCTTGTTAATATGCATAAACTTACAAGCATTGCTGACACCCAATACGCCAATAATAAAGGGAATGAAGGATGAGCAAAACCGTCAAGTACCTCCTCATTGCAGGAATCATGTTCCTGTCGGCCAGCGCCAGTGCCCTGCAGCTAAAGCCGGACGCCCCTCAGCGCTACGTTGTGGTCAAAGGAGATACCCTCTGGGACATTTCCGGCCGTTTTATTGGTAACCCTTGGGAATGGCCAGAAATCTGGTACATGAACGATCAGATTGAGAACCCACACCTGATTTATCCGGGTGATGTGATTGAGCTGGTGAACGTGGATGGCCAGATGAAACTCATGGTCACCTCCCGTGGTGAAGCCAGCCGAACCGTCAAACTCTCGCCTACCGCCCGTGTTGAACCGATTGCCAATGCCATCCCGGCGATTCCGATGGACGCCATTCAGGGCTTTATGCGCAATCATCAGGTGCTTGACCGCAAAGGCTTTGAAAACCTGCCGTACGTCGTTGCCGGTGAAGATGGCCGAGTCATGATGGGTGCTGGTACTAAGGTCTATGGCCGCTTGCCAGAAGAGACCCAGGCCATGTCGTCGTACGGTATTTTCCGTAAAGGTAAGCTGTACCGTGATCCGGAGACCAAAGAGATTCTGGGTGTTGAGGCGACTGAAATCGGTTCTGCCTCTGTACTCGATTCTGAAGGCCGCGTGATGACTATGATGCTGGAGAAAACCAACCAGCAGGTGAACGCCGGTGACTTCCTGCTGCAGAGCGAAATCCGCGAACCGCGTGCGAACTTTGTCCCGAAAACCTCCGAGCTGCCAGTACAGGGCCAGATCCTGGATGTGAACAACGGTGTGGTTTCGGTGGGGCAGTTTGATGTAGTGGCCCTGAACCGTGGTGCCCGTGACGGTCTGGAAACCGGCCATGTCATGCTGGTGAAGAAAGCCGGCAAGCGGGTGCGTGATCCGGTCTCAGGTAAAAAGATCCGCCTGCCGTCTGAAGAAGCCGGTCGTATGATGGTGTTCCG
>JBPEXS010000184.1:0-2014 GCA_052031325.1 Thalassolituus sp.
AGCTCAGCTCAGAACCCGTCTGACGTTTTCCCTCAATACCGGCAGGACATCCGTTTCAAACCAGCTGTTTTTCTTAAGCCAGAGCTGATTGCGTGGCGAAGGGTGAGGCAGGGCAATGATATCGTCTGATACCGTCGACATAGCTTGAACGCGCTCAGTAAGGCTGAGCTTTTTTTCGTCACTGGTGTGGGCGTAATGACGCTGAGCGTACTGGCCGATCAGCAGTGTCAGCCTGATGTCCGGCATCTGTCGCAACAGCTGTTCATGCCAGGCTGGTGCGCATTCTTTGCGTGGTGGCAGATCACCAGAGCGGCCTTTACCCGGATAGCAGAAGCCCATGGGCATGATGACTATCTGGCGTTCGTCGTAAAATTCCTCGTCGCTTAAGTCCAGCCACTGTCGCAGTCGTTGACCACTGGGGTCATTCCAGGGGATTCCGCTCTGATGCACTCGCGTACCCGGTGCCTGGCCAATAATCAGTAACCTGGCTGTTGCTGAAGCGCGGACGACCGGTCTGGGCCCGAGGGGCAGGTCTGACGCGCAGATCTGGCACTGGCTAACGTCTTCAAGCAGGTCGGTTAACGGAATGTCTGAAGCCATGGGCGATTCTGGGCAGGGCATGACCGGATTGGGATTATTCAGGCGTTATGGGGCAGGGGATTACAAGGGCGGCAGAGACCCGGGCAGCAGACCTGCCCGGAGCCAATGGCATTAAAGTGCCATATCTTTCAGCTTCTTCAACGGCAGAACTTTAATCCGGGTTGAGGCTGGCTTTGCCGCGACATCCATCAGCTCACCCGGGCGGAACGGGTTTGGCACACCTTTTTTGGCTTTGGTGGCGGGCTTCTTAACGGTTTTGATTTTCAGCAGGCCGGGCAGGGTGAATTCGCCCACGGCGCGTTTTTTGATGTGTCGCTCAATGACAATGCCTAACTCATCGAGCACAGCATTCACTTCTTTTTTAGTCAGGCCGGTGTTTTCAGCAATTTCGTTAACGATCTGGGTTTTGGTGTATTTTTCACGCAGAGCAGTGATTTTGCGGGCTGGAGTAGCTGGCATAGTAGGTCCTTGTGGTGCAGTTCAGGATAGAGTGTTTGTTATTGTTCGCTATTTGATAGTAGGCCAGTTATCCGGAGGCAAACACCCGCATTAGGGTAAAGCAAAGCCAGCTTTACGGTTTGTCTTGTCAATCCTGCCAGTTAACCGGCTTGAGCCAGCTGGCATGCGGCTTGATGAGGTGTTTATTGAGTGATTAATTGGCTGGGAAAGCTGTAGGAAAGGGCAAGGAGAGAAGAGGCAGGTTAGAAGAAGCCGGTTAGAAGAAGCAGGAGAGAATGCTGGAAAAGAGTCAGCGGTAGCACAAAAGGATCGTCTGCCTCCGGGGAGGCAGAGTCAGGCACGTTGTGATCACAGAGAAAAGCGCTTTGTGGTCGCAGCTCAGCAAATCAGATAGCTGGTCTTAAGCCTCAGACCAGTTTCATGATCATCCAGCGGATGATGCCGCCGTAACGTACCGGGAAGAAACGCTGAATACGGTCCATCAGACGGGCATCGGCACCAATCAGAATACGGCGCTTGCCTTTCTGAACGCCTTTAACAATGACATCAGCGGCTTTACGCGGTGACGTCATGGCCGTCTTTTTAAAGATTTTGTCCAGTTCATCCTGAGCGATGTATTCACCGGTAATGGACTTACGGTTACGGCCGTTGCTCACGATGTTGGTGCGGATGCCGCCAGGGTGCACAGTCGTTACGAATACATTAGTGTCTTCCAGTTCCTGACGCAGGCATTCAGTGAAACCACGCACGGCGAACTTGGTCGCGTTGTAAGCACCCTGAGCCGGTAGAGCGATGATGCCGAAAATACTGGAGACATTGACGATCGCCGCTTCCGGGCGTTGTTTCAGGTGCGGTAAAAAGGCCTTGGTGCCGTGCACAACACCCCAGAAGTTGATGTTAAAGATCCACTCCATGTCTTCGTAGCTGAGGTTCTCAATCGATTCAGAGACGGATA
>JBPEXS010000185.1:0-1208 GCA_052031325.1 Thalassolituus sp.
TCACTTGAGATTGAGCTGGCCCCGGCCTTGCCAGAAACCGTAAGTGTGGTGGCCCCGAAAGAAGAGCAGCACAAACGCCTGGGTGAGTTGTTAAAACAGTTACACGACTGACTGAGTTCTGAATCATGGATAACCGATTTTATGGATGAAAAGTACACCTACCGCGAACGTGAAGTTGCACTGGATTCACAGCGGGAATTCCGCCTCGGTGAAGGCAAGATCACGGGCTATTCCGCCCTGACTCTGGGTCTTCTCAGTTTACTGGCGGTGCTTGCCTATCTGTTTCCATCGCATCTGACGACCACAGAGCTGCGTCAGGTGTACGACGCAGAGTCACTGCAGAACGTCCTCAAATACGGCATGTATTTCTCGCTCTTCTTCGGCGTTCTCACGTTTCTGAAAAACCGCTACAAACGACTCGGATTGGCCGGTATCTGCCTGACGCTGGTGGCCTTTGCCCTGGGTGGCTACAGTATTCCCGTGGGCCCGGTAGAGTCACGCCGCCTGTCGCTGGGCGTTGATTGGCTGATTCTGGCGTTTATGGGGTCGGTGGCCATCTTTATGACCCTTGAGAAGCTCTTTCCCCGTTATCGTGAGCAGGTGATTCTGCGCAAAGACTGGGCGCTGGATCTGTTCTATTTCTGCCTCAATCACCTGATGATCTCGGCCATTCTGATTTACGCCAACTACCACGTTACCCACTTTGACTGGGCACTGAGTGAATCTGTGCAGGGGTTTGTACAGTCGGTCCCGGTGTGGTTGCAGTTTGTCTTTATCGTGCTGTGTGCTGACTTTGTGCTTTATTGGGAGCACCGCATGTACCACGAAGTACGCTGGCTATGGCCCGTGCATGCGGTGCATCACTCGATTGAAAATCTGGACTGGCTGGCGGGCTCCCGTGGTCATTTTATTCAGGTGTTTTCTGAGCGTGCCATGGTGATGGTGCCGCTGTATCTGTTGGGTGCGGATGAGGCGGCACTGAATGCGTATGTGGCCTTTGCCGCGTTACAGGCGGTGCTGATTCACTGCAATCTGGGGCTGCCGTTCGGGCCCTTGTCATATGTGCTGGTGACACCCCGTTTTCATCACTGGCATCACAGTTCAGAACAACCGGCGATTGATACCAATTACTCCGCTCATACGGTGCTGTTTGACCGTCTGTTCGGAACCTACCATATGCCAGGTGAGCACTGGCCAGCCGAATACGG
>JBPEXS010000186.1:0-2384 GCA_052031325.1 Thalassolituus sp.
GATATTAGACTAATGGCTAATATCCGGATGGTCGCCTTCTCAAACTCCCTTCCGTACACTGTCAGAAAGTCTGTTCTGGTCCTGCAGTCAGTGCGACGCAGGCCTACACTGAATAAAAATAAGTCGAGGCTATTTCATGTATCCCATTGAAAATCACCCGGTTGATCCGGAATTTGCCAAAGGTGCAAACATCACGCTGGAGCAGTATCAGGCCTGGTACCGCGAGTCTCTGGAACAGCCCGATGCGTTCTGGGCTGCCCGTGCTACCGAATTTCTGGACTGGTCTTCTCCGTTTACGCAGGTCTGTCATGAAGACTTCAGTAAAGGCGAAGCCATCTGGTTCCGCGATGGCAAACTGAACGCCGCGTACAACTGCATTGACCGTCATCTTGCAACCCGTGGTGATCAGGTTGCCCTTATCTGGGAAGGCGATGACCCGAGCGAAGATGCCAGCATCACCTACAACGAGCTGTACGAGAAAGTCTGTAAGCTGGCGAATGTGCTCAAAGCCCGTGGCGTGAAGAAAGGCGACCGCGTGTGCCTGTACATGCCGATGATTCCGGAGGCCGCCTACGCCATGCTGGCCTGTGCCCGTGTGGGTGCCGTGCATTCGATTGTGTTCGGTGGTTTCTCGCCTGAATCCCTGAAAGACCGCGTGAATGACTCTGACTGCCAGGTGGTAATTACCGCCGACGAAGGTCTGCGTGGCGGTAAAAAAGTCCCGCTGAAAGCCAACGTTGACCTGGCTCTGGCACAGTGCCCGGATGTTCACACCTGCCTGGTGGTGAAACGTACCGGCAAAGACGTGGCCTGGAGTGCAGGACGTGATGTCTGGTATCACGAAGAAACCGCGAAAGTGGGTACTGACTGCCCGCCGGAAGCGATGGATTCTGAAGATCCGCTGTTTATTCTCTATACCTCAGGTTCAACGGGTAAGCCCAAGGGCGTGCTGCACACCACGGGCGGTTACCTGTTGAACTCGGCCATGACCCACAAGTACGTACTGGATTATCGCGAAGGCGATATCTACTGGTGTACTGCCGATGTGGGCTGGATTACCGGCCACTCGTACATCGTTTATGGCCCGCTGGCGAATGGTGGCACCACGCTGCTGTTTGAAGGTGTGCCGACCTATCCGGATGCCGGACGCTGCTGGGACGTGGTCGACAAACACAAGGTGAATATCTTTTACACCGCGCCGACCGCCATCCGTGCTCTGATGAGTAAGGGCGATGATTATGTGAAGAAATACAGCCGCGACTCCCTACGCCTGTTGGGCACCGTCGGTGAACCGATTAACCCGGAAGCCTGGGAATGGTACTTCCATGTGGTCGGTAACTCTCAATGTCCGATTGTGGATACCTGGTGGCAGACCGAAACCGGTGCTGTGATGATTGCCCCTCTGCCGGGCGCCTTCTCGCTGAAACCGGGCTCTGCAACCCTGCCATTTTTCGGTGTTGAACCGGCTCTGGTGGATAACGAAGGTGTTGAACTGGAAGGCGCTACCGAAGGGAATCTCATCATCAAGCGCAGCTGGCCAAGCCAGATCCGTACCGTGTATGGTGACCATCAGCGCATGATCGATACCTACTTCTCAACCTACCCGGGCAGTTACTTTACCGGTGACGGTGCCCGCCGTGATGAAGACGGTTACTACTGGATTACCGGTCGTGTGGATGACGTACTCAACGTCTCGGGTCACCGTATGGGCACGGCCGAAATCGAAAGCGCGCTGGTGCTGCATGATGCTGTGGCCGAAGCGGCAGTGGTCGGCTTCCCGCATGACATTAAAGGTCAGGGCATTTATGCCTACGTCACGCTGATGACCGGAGTGGAGGCGACGGAAGAACTGCGCAAAGAGCTGCTGACCTTTGTTGCCGGTGAAATCGGTGCGATTGCCCGCCCGGATGTCATTCAGTGGGCACCGGGCCTGCCGAAAACCCGTTCCGGTAAGATCATGCGTCGTATTCTGCGTAAGATCGCCGCCAATGAGATCGATACCCTGGGTGACACTTCCACCCTGGCGGACCCGTCGGTGGTGCAGGATCTGATCAAAAACAGCGCGCATCAGTAAACACTGAGTGTCTGAAACAAGCCCTGGCTGGATAACCGCCGGGGCTTTTTTATGGCCGCGATTCTCTTCCTGGCCTCTCAGCTGCGGCACTGTACCGCCGGTAATTCCCACCAACGGGTGGTATAGCAGGGGGATGTGTAGTTCTGACGCATTGCCCATTTGCGTTGTACTCCCTGACTGGCAAAACACAGGGTACCGCGACCATAGCGCTGATTGGTGCGGTCCAGTACGTTCATCAACTGGTCGGACTCGGCCGGTTGCCCAAGATGGAACAGGTCGCCCTGCAGAAAACGGGTATCCATAATATCCA
>JBPEXS010000187.1:0-1222 GCA_052031325.1 Thalassolituus sp.
TGGGTGTGGCGCTCGGTAAGCTGGCGCAGGAAGATCCGTCATTCCGTGTCGAGACCGACGAAGAGTCTGGTCAGACCATTATCTCTGGTATGGGTGAGCTACATCTCGACATCATCGTCGACCGTATGAAGCGCGAATTCAAAGTGGAATGTAACGTGGGTAAACCCCAGGTGGCGTACCGCGAGAAAATTACCCGTACGGTAGAAATCAACAACAAGTTCGCTAAGCAGTCGGGCGGGCGCGGTCAGTATGGTCACGTAGTGATCCGGTTTGAGCCGCGAGACGAAGAAGGCCTCGAATTTGTAAATGAGATCGTTGGTGGTGCAATTCCTCGTGAATTCATCCCGGCGGTCGAAAAGGGTATCGAAGAGCAGATGAAGAATGGTGTTCTTGCCGGTTACCCGCTGCTGGGTCTGAGAGCAACACTGTTCGATGGCTCGTACCATGACGTTGACTCAAATGAGATGGCGTTTAAAATTGCCGCGTCACAAGCAACTAAGCAGCTTTCGAGAGAAGGCGATGCCGTTCTGCTGGAACCCATGATGAAGGTTGAAGTTGTAACACCTGAAGATTACATGGGTGACGTGGTCGGTGACCTGAACCGTCGCCGAGGTTTGATTTCCGGAATGGAAGATACGCCATCAGGTAAAGTGGTGAATGCCTCTGTACCTCTGGCCGAGATGTTCGGTTACGCCACTGATCTGCGTTCAGCGAGTCAGGGGCGGGCGACCTATTCCATGGAATTTGAAAAATATGCGGAAGCGCCTTCAAGCGTAGCTGATGCGATTATTAATCATTTGTAATTTAAAGATCCTGAACGAGGTGTTCTATGGCTAAGGAAACGTTTGAACGTTCCAAACCCCACGTAAACGTGGGTACTATCGGTCACGTTGACCACGGTAAAACTACTCTGACTGCGGCTCTGACCCGCGTATGTGCGGAAGTATGGGGCGGTGCAGCCGTTGCATTCGACGGTATCGACAACGCTCCAGAAGAGCGTGAGCGTGGTATCACCATCTCTACTTCACACGTTGAATACGAGTCCCCAAGCCGTCACTACGCACACGTAGACTGCCCAGGACACGCTGACTACGTTAAGAACATGATCACCGGTGCTGCACAGATGGACGGCGCTATCCTGGTATGTGGCGCGACTGATGGTCCAATGCCACAGACTCGTGAGCACATCCTGCTGTCACGTCAGGTAGGTGTACCTTACATC
>JBPEXS010000188.1:0-1919 GCA_052031325.1 Thalassolituus sp.
CTTGTCAGCAACAGCGTCCTTGGCTTTAACAGAAAGGCTGATAACGCGGTTCTTACGGTCAACGATGGTGATAGCCGCTTCGACTTCATCGCCTTCGTTCAGAACGTTACGTGCATCTTCAACACGGTCACGGCTGATTTCAGAAGCCTTCAGAGAAGCTTCAACACCTTCAGCCAGTTCAATGGTTGCGCCTTTGGCGTCAACAGCGATGACTTTACCGGTTACGATCGCGCCTTTGTCGTTTTCAGCAACGAACTCGGAGAACGGATCGCTTTCCAGCTGCTTAACGCCCAGGGAGATACGCTCACGCTCAGGATCAATAGACAGGATCACAGTCTCCAGCTCATCACCCTTCTTGTAGTTACGAACGGCTTCTTCGCCATTGTCGTTCCAGGAGATGTCGGACAGGTGAACCAGACCGTCGATGCCGCCATCCAGACCGATAAAGATACCGAAGTCAGTGATGGACTTGATCTTACCGGAGATCTTGTCGCCTTTAACGAATTTGGTACCGAAAGATTCCCATGGGTTCATGGTGCACTGCTTGATACCCAGGGAGATACGACGACGTTCTTCGTCGATATCCAGAACCATAACTTCAACTTCGTCACCCAGCTGAACAACTTTGCTTGGGTGGATGTTTTTGTTGGTCCAGTCCATTTCAGAAACGTGTACCAGACCTTCAACACCTTCTTCCAGCTCAGCAAAGCAGCCGTAGTCAGTCAGGTTGGTAACGCGTGCCTTAACACGGGCACCTTCTGGGTAGCGAGCGTTGATGCTCACCCATGGATCGTCGCCCAGCTGCTTCAGACCCAGAGAAACGCGGTTGCGCTCACGGTCGAACTTCAGGACTTTAACGTCGATCTCGTCACCAACAGCAACGATTTCGCTTGGGTGCTTGATACGCTTCCACGCCATATCAGTGATGTGCAGCAGGCCGTCAACACCGCCCAGATCTACGAATGCACCGTAGTCGGTCAGGTTCTTAACGATACCTTTAACAGACTGACCTTCCTGCAGGTTAGCCAGCAGCTCTTCACGTTCCTGGCTGTTAGCAGCTTCCAGAACGGCACGACGGGAAACAACAACGTTGTTACGCTTGGCGTCGAGCTTGATCACTTTGAATTCCAGCTCTTTACCTTCCAGGTGCAGGGTGTCACGTACAGGACGGACATCAACCAGAGAACCTGGCAGGAAGGCGCGGATGTTTTTCAGTTCAACAGTGAAGCCACCTTTGACCTTACCGTTGATAACACCCATAACCATTTCGTCAGCTTCGAAGGCTTTTTCCAGCTCTTTCCAGCTTTCAGCACGCTTGGCTTTTTCACGAGACAGTTTGGTTTCACCGAAGCCATCTTCTACAGCTTCCAGAGAAACGTAAGTTTCGTCACCGACTTCAACTTCCAGTTCACCTTTTTCATTCAGGAACTGGCTGCGTGGGATTACAGCTTCTGACTTCAGGCCAGAGTTAACGGTAACCCAGTCGCTGTCGATATCAACAACAGTACCAGCGACGATAGAACCGGGCTGCATGTCCAGTTCTTTAAGGGATTCTTCAAATAATTCAGCAAAGCTTTCGCTCATGTATATGCACCTGTCTCATAAAGCACGCCCGTATCCCGGGAAACGCGCTGACCAGATTGCCAGATATCTGGGGTAAATTAATTTAAATGTGTCTGCATCTTTTAACTGGCTGATGCAGAAAAGTCGTTTCAGATCAGGGCGTTATCACGGACCAGATTCATAATCTGATCGCGGACTTCGGAGATGGTCAGCGCAGTGCTGTCGATCACCAGAGCGTCTGCCGCTGGGCGTAGAGGAGCTACTGCCCGGTTGGTATCACGCTCATCGCGAGCCCGTATGTCTTCGACGAGGGCGCGTAAGCTAGCATCAAATCCTTTCGAACGCAACTGTTCATA